>PWUG01000172.1 GCA_003562605.1 Syntrophomonadaceae bacterium
GAGCAGTTTGATCAAATTATTCGGGAACTGAATGCGATTTTGTATCCACAGCAGCCTGAATTTTTCTCCGGGCAGGCCGGGGATATTATTTTCTACCTTGTGCCTGAACTCGTCGCGGAACGCCCGGCCCACGTCAACAACCGAATCCGAACCGCCAAGCAACACGTAAATGATAAAATTCTTGAGGTCGTCGGAGGTGGCCGGGCTAGGTACCTTTTTGCAAAGGTCCATCATCTCGGCGAAGTAGCCGTGTGCAATGTTGTTGTTGTGAATGCATGTACGCAAACGATCGTAGTCCAGGGTGCGGCCTGTCTGGTTTGTTATAAAAGTAATCATGTCACGGTACTGGCTTGCGAGGTAATTGATGGCTTCGGGCGAGCTGTCAAAAGGGGTGTTGATGATGAAGACTTCCTTGTTGTAAATTTCGCCTACGTGGCAGAGAGCCTTGAGTCCACCATCGCAGGGGAAGCTGGAACCAATCAGTAAATCCGGTTCGGGCAGAAGTCCGTCCATGGCCGCGCCAATGATCGTGCGGTGGTACGAGCAACCATCCGTTGACAGACCTGTGCCCTCGGCTTTTTCAAGGTACTGTTTGGCCGTGCCTGCACCTGACAACATTGCTCCAACGAACTCGATGAAGTTCCCGGCCACGCCCATGGCATTAAGAATCTCGAATGGCACAAACACCGTGGTCCACGCTGATTTCCAATCGGGGCTGAACATACGGTTGCCGATACGGGCGATTTCATAGATGAACCGTCGCCGCGCCGTAGCCTTTTGTTCGAGTTTCTGGCCAAGCACGGTTTCAAGTTGTGAAAAATACGCTTCGATCATGGTTGTCATAAAGCACCACCTCCGATCACTTCGCCGAACGCTTCGATCCGCGTTTTGAGCTGGCCTATGCTGCCGATCGTGCTATCGGTTTCCAAAAAAAGGCTCCTGATTCCGGCAGCAGCAAGCCGTTCGCGTAGCCTGGGCACATCGTATAAATATGTATCGCAGAATTTCATGCTGATGTGGATGACACCATGCGCACTGAAGTCGCGGACTATATCGATAAGGCGCTTGGCGCGGTCTTCGAGCCTCATCATGCGTGCGCAAGGCGGCTTGGCAAGGTAAGCAGCCGCGAGGTCGTGGAGAGGATCCGCGTTGTTAATATTGCCCACATTCAGATCGAACAGCCGCGAGCCTGAACAAAAATTTTCGGCCACCACATCGAAGCCGCAGCCCTCGATAAAACTGATGACCTCCGGACAGTGCACGGGGCTGCCGTCTAAGACCATACGCAGGCGGTTCCCGGCGGCCGTGGGCTGCTCGCGTTTCCTTGTGGCGAGCGTGCGGGCAGCGGCTCCCCATTGCTCCGGTGGGGAACTGCAAAACAGCGTTGCCATATCCGCAATCTCGCGCCCACTAAACCGTGGCGGAGTCTCACGCCGGAGATCGTTCAGCGCTTTGTACTCATCGCGCGCTTCCGAATAAATATGTGTTGCCGCTTTGATCTGCTTTTCTTTAATGTCGATGCTGAAATGAGCAGCGAGCGCATCGCGCAGTTTTTGAATTTCATTTCGATAATAGGCCACATCGGCCGCGGACTGGCCCCGCGGGAGGTCAAGGAGGAACGTGAAATCCATATCCACATGTTTGCGCCACACGTCGTGGAGCCGGCGCATAGCGTCGCATGAATTAACAAACACCGCACCCTTTAGCTCGTCATACGCACCATTAAGCGCCGCATCCAGCGCCGAGCGCACATATTGACACATGTTTGCGTGCAGACAAGAATCGGCTTTGGTGACGGAGCCTGTATGCCCGGTTACGCGCACGGGCAGAAACCCGGCTGCGAGCAGCACCTCAACGGGCGTGTACCCGCAGAACCAGCCCATTTTCGGCCTGTCTGAAAACGAAAGCGACGCCCATTCGGGCATTTCCTGTGATTGAGTTTCCATATTGATGTTCCCCCTTACTATGATGAAAATGTGTCAAAAGAACCGTCAGGCAGGGAACACAGGGGGAACGGCAGACTGTATTCCCTTAAAGGCGATTAATTATCCTCTGTTAAGAGTTCCACGTAGTCGCCGTGAACCCAGCCTTCTTTCTGGTCGGGAGTTATAACCTCCAACCATGCACCTTCTGTGCCGATTACATCCAGAACTGTTCCCGATCTTAGAATATCAATAATCAGGTAAGTAATATCCGGACCGTTTCTCAGGTTCAGATTGTCAGGGCCGGTACTGACAATAACCTTATCACCGGCTGCCGGGGTTACTGGTGTCAGGTCCGGTTCCTCAGTACGTTCTAAAACAGCTGCGATCCGCTCTAAATCACCGGGATAAACCAGCCTTTCCCGGACCCCGCCGTTTTCGGTATCTTCAATTGATATTGATACTTCGTGGATAGTTCCTTCGGTAGCGATGATGTACTGGTAATAAACAGCTAAAACAAATAGCTCCGCCGCCGCAGTGAGGGCATTGCCATCCTGTTCCCGGTCCCGATCCACTACCAGGTAAAACTCTGTAAATGAACTGTCATAACTTAAATCCACGATGTAAGGGTATATCCTGCTTTCTTTTAGGGCGGTGATCTTTAACTCTAAATCATGCGCCGCTTCTTCAAGCAGTTTAGCTCTCACTTCAGGGGACATTGTATAAATCAGTGTATTGTCGTCACCAGGCACAATCTCATCTACACCCTGCTCCTCTATGGCCCTGGCAGTGACTTCTTCGATATCCTGACCGGCAAAAAGGGCCGATGGTAAAATTATCTGGACTTCAATTTCCGGCGGAGAGAATTTTGCCATCAACCTCTGGAATAACCCGCTTTGACTGCGACTGCCAATAAACCAGAATATGCTTATTCCCGCAATCAATATTAATAGAAGAGCAAGGGGAATCAACCACCGTTTTTTCTTCCCTGCCGCTTCCCCGGTTCTATGTCTTTTTTGGTAAGCAGGCGCTTCATAACCGGTTCTTTCTTCGCTTCCAGAATGGGGTTCATTAAAATTTTCCACCCAGAATTAACCTCC
>PWUG01000281.1 GCA_003562605.1 Syntrophomonadaceae bacterium
AGCTGCACCACCATGCGCTGGTAGTTGAAGGAATTTTGAATATAACTGCCGTCTTCAAAGATCTGACGCAGACCCTCCCGGGTAAGATATTCCTGACCTTTACGAAGCCAGCGCCCGGATTCCTGGAAGAAAGGAAACAGAAGACCCAGGGTAAAGAGCCCCGCCGCTTCGCTGATGGCGTGATTGTTGCCCAGGGCTTTCAAGGCAAAGTTGATATTTTTTTCTATCCTCAGGCCATGCTGCCAAAGGCACTTGTAAAGATTTTTGATACGCACAGATGTAGTATGTTCAGATCCCTGGAAGACATGAAGCCCAAAAATCCAGGTCAGGGCCCTGAGCGCTACCTCCTGTCCGCAGAACCAGTTGGGGCCGTAGCCAAAAGGATTGCTCTGCCACCAGTGCTCTATTTGCTCCCAAAAGGCCTCTGGGTATTTCTCATCGTCTGTCAAGAGGTACGCCCTGGCCAGATAATAAACATGGGGAAAGCGCGATGCTTCCCAGACCAGTTTGATATCCTCACCCTCTGTTAGTTCATTAAGTCGGGTCCAGTGCCTGTCGCCGGGGTAATGATTGCCGGTTATGGGATTTAAATGCCAATCTATGGGGTAGCCGTAATCGGCAAACCAGCTGCTGAAGCAGTAGATCTTTCCCTCAAGCGAAGCGTCGGCGATTTCAATGATAGTCTCTTTGTCTTTTCCCTGAAGGTTGTCCAGCATCCATTCTTTTAACAGCCCACGACTGGACGTTTGATAAAAACAGGAACTGCCTACTTGAAGCAACTGCTGCTTACTCTTTATGTTTTCTGGTAGCATTTCATCGGTGCGACGCGGAGACGTATTCATTCTTTGCAGCAATCCGGTTTTCTTTTGCAGTTCGTAAAAACTGCGGTACAAAAACCAGGTTGGCCCCATTTGCTTTAGCAGCAAAAAGTAGTTTTTAAAGCGATCTGCACTCATATAATTGCATGCACCTTTGGTCTATTTTTTACCTCTTCCTGGCCTGCCTTGCGATCTCCAGGGTGATTCTTGTTACCTCTTCGATTTCTTCAAAAGGAATCGGTGACGGGAATCCATTTTCAACAGCATTGATAAATGCGTTCATTTCTGCTTGGTGCCCCTTATTCTGCTTCCAGCTTCTCATATTTTTAAATCCCGGCCAACCATAGCCAATCAGTTTTTTGAAGTTATCAAGCACCAGTATACGCCCACCACAAAATGCTTCCATCCTTTCCTTGGGATAGGAGCGATGTCCAGTAGCCAGATAGTGCACTGTCCCGATAGAGCCATCAGCAAAGGACAATGTAAAAGACACTTTGTCCTCATTTATTCCATCTCCCGAATTATTTAAACAACTGGTCTGCAAATCTACTACTGGGTGCCCCACTAGAAATTGCAGCAGGTCGATGAAATTGCACGCCTCTCCGATGATGCGTCCGCCCCCTACTTCGGGATCCTGGGTCCAATGATTGGATGGGATGTGGCCTGCATTTACGGTCATAATCAAACTTTTGGGTTCATTCATCCTATCCAGCATTTCTTTCATCTTTTGGGAAAAAGGAGAAAAACGTCGGTTAAATCCTACCATCAGCAAAGGCTTTCCATTATCCTGGTTATTTTCTATTAATTCCTGATAGACTTGCTTGATTTCTTCTAGCTCATTTTCATTAATACATAAAGGCTTTTCTACAAAAACATGTTTCCCTGCTCTTAATGCTTTTAGAGCAAAAACAGTATGGGTATTATGCCTGGTAGTGATAAAAACCGCGTTGATTTCTTCATCGTTAAAAATCTCCTCCACGTCACTGGCACTTCCTTCAAAGTTAAACTTTTTTCCAAGGATGGTTGCACTTATCCCACCGCTACTGCAAATTATTTTTAACCTGGCTTCGGTATTTTTTAAGGCCGGCAGCAGTACCCTCCCGGTAAAATTACCGGCCCCGATTAGACCTACAACAGACTTTCCGCTTTTTTCAGGAGTTACTTCTTTCGCAGGTCCTTCAATCGGTTTATGTAGAGATACTTTTTTCTGTTTTAAACTAACCCCGCCCACACCCGGGTATTGCAGAACTATCCCCAAATAGGGTTCTTTTTCTTCGGCCAGCATATCGTATGCTTTTGGGGCTTCTTCAAAGGGAAAGCGGTGGGTGATAAGAGGTTTAACATCAAGTTTTCCTGAAGCCATTAGACCTAAAACGGCTTCGAAATTCCTTTGCTCTGTCCAGCGCACGTAACCCAGTGGATAATCCTGTCCTTTTTCTTCGTAATTGGGATCATACCTACCCGGTCCGTAGGAGCAGGATACCTGGAAAGTCAGCTCTTTTTCATAAAAATCGGCCCGGTTTAATTCCAGACCGGTAACGCCCACCAGCACAATTCTACCTTTTTTCCGGCTCATGCGGGCTGCCTGTTGTACCGGTTCACTGCTCTTAGTAGCAGCGGTGATCAGCACTCCATCTATACCTCTGCCCCCAGTAAAAGAAAGGGCTGCTGAAACAGGGTCTTCTTCCCTGGATAGATCTATAGTTTCTACGCCGAACTGCCTGGCGAGCTTAAGCCTTTCTGCATCCTTGTCAATTCCTAGCACCTTGCAGCCATTCGCCTGCAAGATCTGCACAGTGAGCAATCCTACCAGTCCTAAGCCAATCACGGCAAAGGATTCTCCCAGGGTAGGTTGAGCTAGCCTAACTCCCTGCAGGGCGATGGAACCCAAAACGGTAAAAGCTGCCTCTTCATCGCTAACCTCATCGGGTATCTTTGCGCATAAATTTTGGGGAACAGATACAATTTCGGCATGCGATCCGTTAGAGGCCACCCTATCGCCGGAAGTAAATCCCTCCACACCTTCCCCAACTTCCAGCACCACACCGGCGTTGCAGTAACCCAAGGGGATTTCCTGGTCCAATTTACTTTGCACCGCATTGATTGTTGATACCAGGCCATCGGTCTTCATCTTCTCCATAACTTGCTTGACCTTTTCAGGCTGCTGGCGAGCCTTGGCAAGTATGCCTGAGCGGCCAAATTC
>PWUG01000219.1 GCA_003562605.1 Syntrophomonadaceae bacterium
GCGCTGTCGAACCAAATTTCGTTCTGCGATAGGATATTTTTAGCATGGCGGCAGTTCGGATTATGGTACCTATCTGACTGAGTGCTACCCACAAACTTTCCGCTTTCTACCGGTGCAGGTTCCGGAGCTGCTTCAGGTTCATCTGCTTTCGGCTCAGGCACTTTCTGTGGAGTATACTGGTAAGGTTGTTTGATATTAATATCGTAGGTTTGCCCGTCCGTAGTAATAACTATTGTCCCATGCAGGTCTGTCCGGTACATATCTACCCCGGCATCGGCAAGCTTCTGAAGTGTTTCTTCATGAGGATGGCCGTACTGATTATCTTTACCGCACATGATAATCGCAACTTCCGGACCCACGGCCTGGAGAAAAGCTGTAGTGGTGCTCGTCCTACTGCCATGGTGGCCGACTTTAAGGATAGTGGTGACCAGTGCTGCACTTCGGTTAAGCATTTCTTTTTCTGCTGCAGTCTCCGCATCACCTGTGAAAAGAAAGCTAACCTGGCCATAATTTAACCGCGCCACTACGGAAGCATTATTCAGATGTGAAGAAGAAGGGGAAACGGGATGAAGTATTTCTAGCTGGGCTCCGCCACCCAGATCACGGCTCATCCCAGCGCGGCCCTCAGTGAATTTTATATCCTTCTGGTCAATTAGGGTCAGGTAATCTTCAAATGTCTTAGTGGTATGAACCACAGCAGGGTCGATAACTTCCTTTACCGATATACTTTGGAAAACATTGATCAATCCCCCGATGTGGTCTGCGTGGGGATGGGTGCCAATTACCAGGTCCAGTGAAGATACTCCCTGGTTACGTAGATAGTTGACTACAGTAGTCCCGCGGTCCCCACCGTCGATGAGGATGTTTTGTGCCTGTGTCTGGATAAAGATAGCATCGCCCTGGCCGACGTCTATAAAGTGGGCGGTGAGTTGGCCTTCTGGGGATACCGATGGTTCTAGTTCGTCTTTTTCTTTATCTGGTTCTGAAGGCTCCAATTCTTCAACAGGAGAAGATATCTCTTCCTGGGGCGTGGGAGCTTCTGATTCAGATGGCGTAGCAACTCCACAACCAGCAAGGGCTAGAACAATCAAAAGGATGGGGATTAAAACAAAATGGACTCTTTTCATAATGTTTTTTGATGCCTCCATGTCTCTTCGATCATGGTGCAAAGTAGCTTTACCTCGTCCTGTTCCAGGCTTTCTAACTCGTCAAGCTTCTTCTTTACATATTCCAACTGTTCTCCAGCGACTGATTTCTTTTCTTCTGGCCCACCCTTCGACAGCTTATCCACAAAGTAAGTCGCCACACTTCCCGTTACCATTCCCAAAAAACCGATTCCAACGATCATCAGGATACCCGCAATTACTCTGCCTCCAGTTGACTCCGGAGAAATATCCCCATACCCGACTGTGGTCGTGGTCACCAGGCTCCACCAGATGGCATCACCAAAGGTCTCCATGCCGGATTCCGCAAGCATTATTCCAAAGGCACCGCTGAAGACAATAGCGATGGTTATGATAACAATATAGATAAGGCCATTAGTTCTAAAAACTCCTTTAAAATTTATGCCAACTTTGCGCAAGAAAATAGTTATGCGTAGTAGCCTTGTAAGCCTTAAAACCCTGGTAAGCCTGGTCGTTCTGGAAAGTCTCACTAAACGGACAAGTCGCACCAATCTGGCAATACGAAATGCTTTGTCGAACGGAATGATGGCTATAAGGTCAAAGATATTGAACTTGAAAAACTGCCACTTGTTTTGAGCCTTGGCCAGGCGGTAGAAATAATCAACAGCAAAGATAGCTAAAATAGACAGGTCTATATTGGTCAAGAGGGCCGCTTGCTCTTCGGTCAGAGGCCTAGTAAATTCAATAAACAGCACTACGGCAACAGCCATGGCCAGGGCAGCCATTGTTAGTTCATAGGTTAAATGTAGTTTTTGTTTTTCCATCGCTTACTCCACGTAAGCCTTTCCTTCGATTTTTAATAATGGTGCCATATGCATATACCTACTCCCATATTGAATTATTGCTCTCTTTTTATTCACTTTTGTTTGCAGAACTTTTAAATTCTTCTATTAACTTATCAAATTCATTTTCATCCATTTGAACATACATTCTATGGATATAGCTTTCAAATAGATTTATTCTTCGGTAAGATAATCTACAAGCAAGGAACACCTTACGTCTGCGCTTCCTTCGGATTTTCTTATCTTTTGGTTCCTTGAAGCTCATTCTTATAAAAACCATTTCATATTTCGCATATACACCGAAACCATATGCCATTGGTATATATGCTATTGAAAAAAAGACAGGAATACAAAAACTGACTAACAAATCTATTAAACCTAGCTCTGAATACGTTTCAATTGCTATTTTTAAGGTTAACCCTAAAAATGCAAATCCCATTATTGCCAAGAGGGAAGATATAAATTTATTAACTCGCTGGTATTCGTTGTTAATTCCCGTCATCACTTCTAAGATAATTAAAAAAGATACAAATGGCAGAATAATGATTTCTGCTATCAAGTGAAAAGTAAAAGAGCTGATAATAAATTCCACAATGATAGTGAACTTCAAATTATCTGTTAATATGTTTCTAAAGTAGTGACTTTCAGTTTTAGCGTTAATAGCCCCATAACACACAGGCACTCCAACAAAAATAACCCACATTGAAATCTCTTTTAGATATTCATATTCCCATAACAGTAGTTGCATTAAAAGCAGCGTTAGTATTGACGCATAAACCAGAATTACTATTAAGGGAATCAATAACTGTCTTGAACATGCGGTTTTAATAAATCTTAGTGCAGATTTCCTTATGGATGGTGATATAAAAATAAAGGAAACAAAAATAATTAACCATATCCCTATCGCTAATTCGCGAGCTGAAAAGATATCTGTCATTTCAAGGAAATACCCCTAATACATTTACTCCACATACGCCTTCCCTTCATTCTTGATATCCTGCAACCTGGCCGGGCCAATCCCCGTCACCCTGGTAAGCCCATCAAGCGAGCTAAAA
>PWUG01000096.1 GCA_003562605.1 Syntrophomonadaceae bacterium
AACCATCCTGGTAAGCTCTGGCTATCCAAAGGGCTAAAAGTCTCAGGATGCCCCTTGTTTGCTGGAAGCGCGGCAGAGCCTGCCATTTACGTTCAAAAACTGAAAGCAAAGAAGGGTGGAAGGGATAGGTTGCTGCAAATGCTTCCCTGGCAGTATCTACCGGGAACCAACCAGGGAGTTGCTGCCGATGATCAAGTATCCAGTCAGCATATTCATTGCAAGTATTGATAGCATCCCTGGTCAACAAAACAGTGCCGTTTTGAGAGACAGCGCGAGGGTCCCACTCGAAGAGGCGACGTCGAATGATTTCCGATGTTTCTGCTTCGGCAGACATAATTACGGCCTTGCCTACTCGGTCCAACATTTTTTTTAGACGCTCA
The DNA here is from genome assembly GCA_003562605.1 of Syntrophomonadaceae bacterium. Next base: position 381 of record PWUG01000096.1, read on the forward strand.
TAATCAGACTGATCTTCTGCAGTCATCTCCAACTCAGAAGCAGGGACAGAGACAACCAGCGACACGTTATTCTCACCACGGGCCACCTCGGAAAGGTTCTGCAAAAAATCATAAAGCTGGGTCGCCAAGCCACTTTTTCGCGTGCGGCTGATATAATTCATGAGTTCATCAATTAGAATTAGACAGGGCTTATTCTGGGGAAGCATGCGGCGGATCACATCTCCGGCCGGGGCAACCATCTGTTTTTCATGCTCAGCTACCAAAGAGAAGCCTGCCTCACCATTTATCTGAAAGGCAATCTCGCCCCACGGAGTTTTGCGTAGCGGTGTGCCGTCTGCGCCGCCTCGTCCTGTCAGGCTATCAAATTCCGTTCCTACAAAAACAGCTGCTTCAGCTTTGGGGACAGCCTTAACCCTCGCCCCAATTAAAAGTTTGTCTACTCCCAACCAACTCCTTGCCTCCGGTCCATGCTTGGCTAGATGATAAAGTAGTGTCAGGGCATGGGTTTTGCCACCACCAAACTGGGTCGCCATATTGAAAACAGCCGAAGTTTCCGTTTTTTCCCCTGAAAGGCGACGAATTACTTCAGCGGCTAGAGCAGTTAAGTTTTTCGTTAGAAATGTCCGCTCAAAAAAGCGCTCCGGCTGTTGGTAATCGGCTGGGGCTTCTCCGTCCCTTACCCTGTCCAGGTGCACAGCAAACTCCGCTGCGTCTGTCGGTTTACCTTCCCGCAGATCTTCTCTGGGAGTTACTACTTTGTACCAAGGCTTAAGCGCCATCATCATCACCTTCTTAAAAATATAATAGACTTTGCCCTTTTTATTCCTTTACTGCTGATGTATTTATAGTTACACAGCAAAATGTTCGTTATTAATCACATCGTATTTCTTGATTCATCATTAAACTCCATAATGTGCTCTAATTTTGTTAACCACTACAGCATGATTCTCCTGTAACTCCACGGGCGACCACTTTGAATATGTATTTAAAACACGAATGGAATTAGGACAAGTATCGATATTCTTTCCAAAATAACTTTTTACTTTCTCAGAATAATCTCTATTCCCCTGCGCTGCATTTTTTCTCCTGGTAATCAAAACAAGGTTACCTAACTTGTGAATCCATTCATTCCTTTGGGCATCTGTGAAATCTAATAACCACTGGCTACCTGCATCGGGATGCTGGGGCAAAATATGCTCAACAGATAGGGTTTCAAATTGCATTTTGTGATCATGGTTGTGAAACAGATAGTCAAGTTTTAACATAATATATTTCGCAAAACGCTTTCCGTATACAGGACCATTTAAAATATTCATAAAGGAATTATTGTCAAAACCAAAGCAATCTGATGAAAGAACATCTAGTCGACTATTCGCCTTATCTATAACCTTAATCACATCGTTCATTGCCTCAATTCGGTCAGTAGGATACTTTTGCCCTACCCAATCAGCTGAAAATTTATTATCCAACTTACGAAGATATCCCAAGATATTTTCATAGCTATACTTATCATAATAACGCAATAACGGAGGCACCCAATCAGTGGCAGGCAATCCAAGTAGCATTATTTTTATTAAATTATCAAACTCAAAACTTCCTGTATTATCATAATTATTATTGCCACCGAGAAGTGTTTTATAATGAGCTAAATACTTTTCAATGAGTATGAAAGTATCTTTGCCTTTTTTCAATAGAACAGGTTTTTTCTGTCTTGTGGACTTATCAACTTCCTTAGGATTATAAATCTTATCTTCAAATTCTTTCAACAAGCTTAATCTCGGACGTTCTTTGACAAGAATAGTCCGGATATGGTTAAGAAAACGATTAAACTCATCATTCAGTTCTCCTTCAGCATCTTCCCATAGCCTAGCATAATAAGTCTTATCCGCTTCATTATCAAGAGCACCAATATTTATTGATTTTAGTATATCGCTGTTCCTTAGAGGAACACCTCGATCATTAAGAATCATGAAAAGACGGAAAGCGTCTTCCAACTCTTCAGTAGCAACATATATCATCAATACATTGTTGGCCAGAAAAGAAATCAAATCCGCCGGGTCAATGTTATTCTCGATATGTTGAAAATAATTACGAATTTTAATAACTGCATTGGCCATATTTCTTACAGAAACATCGCTGTTAAGTTTAACCAACTTTGCAAGGTCGTCTTCATTATTCGTACCATTTTCTGTTTTAATGTATTTTTTTATAAATCCTTCTACATCTGGTCGAATTTTAAAAACCAATCGCACTCTTTCTGGTATTTTTTCAATATTGTCTGCCTGTTGGAAAATGTACTGCTGGCATTTATATTTTACATCCTGTTTATCAGTCAAATCTCGGATAACAGCCATTAATAACATCAGCGTTATCATCCTCTGCTGACCATCCAGTAAATCATTCTCGGGATATTTTTGACCTTGCTCCAGATCGGCAGGTTTTAATTGAAAAACAAAAGATCCTAAGAAATATTCGGAATCCGGTTTCTCTTTCATGGCAAAATTAAGGTCATCTAAGAGATAGTGAATTTCATCATCTCCCCAAACATATGGCCGCTGATACTCGGGAATACAGAACCACATTTTAAAAACATCTTTTACCAATATTTTTTCGCTTTTAATTTCTCCTTTTGAAGGCACTT
>PWUG01000278.1 GCA_003562605.1 Syntrophomonadaceae bacterium
GCTGATCCGTGTGTTCCGTGCCGTTGATAACCCACTTGTCGAATACCCAACCCGCTGCAGGGTTAGCAGTTAAGGGTACCTGGGTGCCTTTGTCATAGGGGTGAATGCCTGCTTCAGGAGTCGTGGTGCCTTGACCTTCGATACCTATGGTTAAGGTGTGCTCTACCATACCATCTATAATAGAAAATTGCCCCGATACTAATTCATTGTCGCTTTCAAAGATTTTCACTGTGTACGATCCCTCAGACCAGTTGCCTGCTTGGCCCCATCCCCAGCCATCCCAATATATAACATCAGGCCAGTCAGGCTCAACAGAAATGTCTGTGCTAAACTCGCCTAAAATACTATTATCTGGGTTATAATAAATGATATCCAAGGTAAAATCTACCTGATCGCCTGGGGGAAGAAAATCGAGAACGAGCTCAAAACAAACAAAGCGGGTGCTGTCTTGTGGAAAAGAATTACGATATTCCCGCTCCCCGTACGGAATACCTTCAACACCGCTCTCAAAGAACATAAAACTTTCAACGGTAGCGTTTAATGATTCGAATGCAGAAACAACCTGCACCGTGCAGCTGGCTGTCTTGTTACCATCTTCTGTTGTTACGGTGATGGTCGCGGTTCCTGGACTTATCGCAGTAACCAGACCGTTAGACGATACCGTCGCTACGGAAGTGTTGCTGCTTGACCATGTCACGCTCTTGTTTGTAGCATCGGCAGGAGATACCGTGGCTACCAGGGTCTCTGTTTCTCCCACGATCAGTGACATACTGCCTTTGTTGAGGCTGACCGAGGTCACAGGGACAGTGGTATCATTAGGCGTCCACTGCATCCACTCTTCGATCAGATTCCTGTTATGATAGGTTAAACGAGGGCCAGTGTTATATGTTGCTCTTCCTTGCGCATGAATCCCAACAACACGTCTCGTATCTGTTTGAGCATTATATTCCCAAATCGGACTGCCACTGCTTCCTGTGCTGGTGCTTGCCCAATGTTCTATTTCATAGTTCCAAGCACTAGCATCTCCATGTGAATGCCACATGGCCCAGCTATTAGTTTCTCCTTTTACTGCACCAGGATAACCGGCAAGATTAATATAATAAGGAGAATAGTTAAACTCTAAAGGCATAAAGGTGGAGATGCCGCTAAAGGGTGTTTCGATGAAAAATGCACCGTAATCATGTGAGTTGCTATCCCAAAGGCAATCTTCGTTCTCTACATATAGTGTTGGAATCATTGCGTCAACAGCGTCTCGATTTCCGTAAGGAGTAGCAATAGGGCCACCCTGATAGGCTTGGTACTGACCGGGATATATGGATAAATCAGAAAACCAGCCGCCATAATCACTGTTATATAAATTATGAGCACTTGTCAAAGCAGTGTGGGGGCTTATTAAAAACGCGGTTCCACGCCCTCCCTGGGAACCAAAGAAAAAATCGATACATCCAACCGTATTTAACGGATAAGTTGTACAATCCGAATAAGGCACTCGCTCTCGCTCATCGGTACCGTGAACATATTGTGGAACAATTTCTGCCTCTACTTGGATCACGGAATTGTTATTTTTCACAAAACCTGTGTCCTGCAAATCCAGATAATCTGAACGTGAGATATCCGTATCCGGCTCATCCAAACTGTAATCGTATAATATGTCTGGGCGAGGTTCATCCGTATAAGGCATTAATCCTTCTAACTCCTGAAGGTCTTTCGGGTCTATGGTGGTGGCTTCCTCCAAGGGTACGATCTGTTGGGTCAACCATCCTTGTGACGAAATCAGTAAATCTTCAGCTTCTTCAGCTGTCAACCCACCCCAATGTGGTTCCTCCATGAATATATAGAATTCGCCATCGTCACCGATATCGTATTCTCGCCACTTGTGAAATATATTATCGATTATTTGAAGCACTAACCGATATGGTAAAGACTCATCTAATTCCTCCGGGGAATCGACGGCATTGAATTCCGTAATTATCTCATAGTTAGCAATTTGGTGAGCAAACTCCAGACCACTAAAATCTTTTTCCTCTCCTAAAACCTCTCCTGGTACAGCACATACGACTGATAAGGCCAACATACAGACAAGGAGATAGCGAAACAAATAGAACATGTTTCGTGGTTTCATGATTCAGAAGCTCCTTTCAGATACTGTGCTTAAATTAAGCAATGCCGCAGGTGCCCGCCCTTCGTTAGTTTAGAGGAACATAACCCTTTTTTCTCCAATCCAGGAATCCCCTGATTCCCAAGCTTCAAAAATCGCCTTGATCTTTTGACAGAGGTTTTCCACCATCCGATTCGAGTTTCTTTCCCTGCGGCGGTTAAGACCCCTGACTTTTAGATCTTCGTCAAAGATCCCTGATGAGCACCAAAAACCGGTCCTGTAGGAAACCTTTCGCAATGATTCTTTTTTCTACTGATGCCTCATCGGGGCTACAAATTTAAATTCTTTTCAAGAAAGGGACGGAAAGTCTTCCTCATCCAGAGGTTCGGTTTTGGCTGTTCCCCCAACCGCAGGATGAAGTGTAACACAATATTTATATCTTGAAAAATCAAAAACCCTTTCAAATCGCGTGTGCTGAGGGTTGGTCAAGAACCTCATGTTATGGGCATCCCAATCCATTCCAGTCATAAAATAAACTACGGCGTCTCCTCTTAAATCAATTAAAGTGAAGGAATCACCAGCCCGAATGTATACGGCCCTTGTAATTTGACCAGGTGCGTGCGCCGGCATCACTACGATCACTGCGTCCATCGACAAGCCATTTTCCACTTCCAACCTGTCTCTTCTTCCAGGAACCGGCTCTTCTCCCTGGAGCAACGTTCCTGTCTGAGGTCTTTCTACCTGCGGAATTTCTTCTTCTAAAAGGTTCTTCTACTTCTTCTTCATAAATCTCAGAAGTTCATTTAATCCCATCACCGCCGAAGCGAAGCCGCAGGACAGCTTCATTGGTGTAAGGTATAGTTTTGTTTTTTAGGAAAGGCTTGGAAAGTCTTCTAGAGTCCCGTTTACCCCGGGAA
>PWUG01000031.1 GCA_003562605.1 Syntrophomonadaceae bacterium
CCTTTCAGCATGGACGACTACATCGCCAGCGGTCAGGCCATGCCATACGATATCACCGGTCTGGAAATCTTCGAGGTAACAGTAGAAGATGGGACAATTGTCCTGACCCCTGCCGGGTGAAGTAAATCTGGCCATAATTTGCTGGGACTATAACATGATCCTTATTGAATGTAATCGCATCGATCTTGTCCAGGAAAAACTGGGATGCAGGCGGTGAATGGTGGACTGGTAAGGTATGATTGGATGATACACAATTGGATGAACACTATTGGGGAGATCACTGAATACAAACTGATAGAAGTCTTGTCCAGGACAGTCAAGGATGGGCGAGTAATATCGCTTATCCATAAATACCTGAGAGCAGGAGTACTAATCAAGCACAGCTTCGAAGAAACGGAAATCGGCGTACCACAGGGGGGACCACTGAGCCCGCTTCTTAGTAACATCATGCTTCATGAACTGGACAAAGAACTCGAAAGAAGCGTGCACAGGTTCGTCCGTTATACGGACGACCTACTAATCTTCTGCAACAGCAGGAGAAGTGCGTAACGTACCCTGGATAATTTACTACTCTTCATCGAAAAAACTATTTCTTAAAGCCAATAGCCAGAAGACGGTGGTCACCTATGCAGAAGACGTAAAATTCCTTGGGTTTGCGTTCTACCGATACAAAGGAGCTGCTCTTACCGGACACCTCCTGCCCCTTTTTCGTCGGTTTTGGTCCCAAAGGAGAGTTCATTATAGAATTCACCGCCAGGCCCGTTCGGCCTTTTATCAGCTTTCGCTCTGCCGGTGGAATATAAATATACAGAGGTGCTCTTATGGCTGATGAAGCAAACAAACACCAAGCTCAAGGTGAACAGCAAAAACCACAAGAAAAGCTAAATGACCACAACAGCGGAACCGGAAAATCTTTACCTATATTGCCGCTGTTGCTTGGCCTGGAAGAAAAAAGCAGGGAAGCTTACATAGAGCAGTATGGCCGGCATAATCTTTTAGGTGATCCGGTTACCGCTGTCTCCGAACGGATCGGAAAGGCTACGGTCAATCTATCGGTATTATGTCCCGAAAGACTAAAGGCTGGCTGTCGCTTTTTCATCGAAGTGTTTGACCAAAAATCTTATATTGTAGCTCTAAACAAAAGTAACAGTTATCAGGATTCTTTATCGGCGAGAGGAAAAGTCGAAAACTTTAGCCTTTCTGTTTTTGTTATATCAAGTACCGCTCAACAGGTTTCTGCCATCTTGCGGCTTGCTGAATTAAACACTATCTACTTGCTCAAATGTAACAGCCCTTCAGCAGAACACTACTTATTTAAAACGCGAATTGATTTAATTAAGCTTCCAGAGGAGGTGAAAATACCGGTTCGGCCCGATAAATAAGCCCCACTTGATTGAGCACTGTAGCGATCTAGCGGTTGCAAAGAATAACAAAATTATCATTGGACCATGATACAAATATAATCTTTTTTTATCCTTAAGGTCATCATTAGCACCAGGCGTAATGTAACTAAAATGAAAATTGAGGAGTGCTGAAGTATGAATGTGCGAAGAAATGCCCTTCCGATGAAAGTATTGCTAATTACTGTTATTTTGGTAGTCGCTTTTTCCGGCCAGGTCTGGGCTAACCAGGAAGCAGAAAATGGCTTCACCGCTGCGCTTTTCGATCGGGTTGTTGAGATTCAAGATCAACAAAACGATTTGGCGCCTGGTTACCCGTTAGATCTGGAGATAATACAAGATTTGGCTGCAAAAGCGGATCGTGCCGGCACGGTCAGGCTTAATAAAGAGCTCTTGGCACCCGGGGTCCTTAAAGCGGGCGATAACCTGCTTGTTGATGTTTTTGCTGATAAATCATACCTGGTGAAAATAGAACACATCGATCGAAATAGAGATACTGCAACGCTCAGGGGCAAAGTAGCTGACAGCCACTTTAGTGTTTTTGCCATGTCAACCTACCAGGACCAGGCTATGGTCGTGTTGAGATTGCCTGAAGAGAATTCTATTTACATCCTGTCTTATAGTCCCATTCATGATCGCTATCTTCTCTTTGAAGGAACCCTCGACCGGTTTGATTACCCGAAAGACATTCCTGCCCTTATCCCACCTGAAGCCACGCAAAATGAAGCCAGGCTTGAATCTAGGGACCGATCTGGCAAAGCCGATAATGGTGAGCAAAATCCAGATGATAGCTCTTTACAGGATGGAATGTTAAAGGCCGGCAGTCCCGGCCCAAATGATCCGGCCACCATTGATGTAATGGTTGTATATACGCCAGCTGCCAAAAACTGGGCAGGCGGCCTCGCCGGGATCAATAACCAAATAAATATTGCCATGATATTTGCGCAAGATGCTAATGATAACAGCAATACCGGTATCACGATGAGGTTGGTCCATTCAGCAGAAGTCAGTTATGTTGAGAGCGGGGATATCTTAACTGACCTGGAAAGATTAACAGCTACAAACGACGGGCATATAGATATTGTCCACAGCTGGCGAAACCATTACGGGGCTGATCTGGTGGCCCTTTTTACCTCTGGCGATCAAGGCGGCATGGGTTGGCTGTTTACCGGGCCTTCTTGGTATGCAGATCAATATGGTTTTTCCGTGAGCAATGTTCAATATGTTAGTTGGACCTATACGCATATCCACGAGATGGGCCACAATATGGGGGCTCACCACCATAAACAGCAAAACCATCAGCCTGGCCCCAACACTCTCTTAAACACCTACTCGGCAGGCTGGCGTTTTGAGTGGAATTTAAACTGGTACAACACTTTGATGAGTTATTCTGGTGGACAATTCTTTGACCCCCCGGCACCAGGCGCTGGCATCACATCAATTGAAATCGGTTACTTTTCCAGCCCGCTCATTAAGGACATGGGAGTACCCTTCGGCCACGCTGCCGACGGTGACAATGCCCGCACTTTACGGGAAACCAAGCATTATATTGCTGCTTTTCGTGATCAGGTGGTTGGCTCGGGTTCGGTATCTGTCAGTATTGAACCTACAGAG
>PWUG01000235.1 GCA_003562605.1 Syntrophomonadaceae bacterium
CCCATACCCGAGGTTTTTCACCCGCTCATAAGTAGAGACACTGATACTGCGGTTAGCGGGGACCGCCTGCCATATGAAACGGTGCGCGGCTACCTGCAGGGCTTAATCGATCTCGTCTTTGAACACGAAGGTAAGGTTTACCTGCTTGACTGGAAGAGCGATCGCCTTCCGGCATTCGACGGAGCCAGCATCGCCAGCCACGTTGAGAAAAACTACAGGCTTCAGGCGCAGGTCTACGCCCTGGCCGTAATTCGCCTGCTCGGTATCACAACCGAAGAAGAATATGAAGCACGCTTCGGCGGAATTCTCTATGCCTTCATGCGGGGAATCTGCTTAACCGGCCAGGAACAGGATGGAATCTGGTATTCTCTGCCGCCATGGAACGAGGTGGCTGCATGGGAAGAAAATTTCGTGGCACGCAAAGAGTGGGGCGGCGAGGTAATCGAGCGGGATGAAACAACCGAGACAACAGGATGCGAAAGGGGCGAATGCAATGACAGATTTAATTAATTGGACCCCGATGGGCTGCGGCGCTGCAGCACTGGGCCTGACAAAACCAGCTTCGGGGAGTGACCCCGATTTCCCGTGCGATATCGTATCACGGGTGGAGCATCTCGATCTTGGTGTTGAGTCCGTCTTCCTGGCCTGGGAGATCGCGCGGCTGGCCGGTGAGGGCATAAGCCCGGATCAACACAGGGCCCTGGTGCTCCTGATCCTTGCGGCCCGGTTGATTTCAGCCGAAGGCAGCACCAGGCTGCCGATCATTTCCCGCAGCCATCTCGACCGCACCCTGAAAGAGTTTAAAACAACCGATCAGGAGCGGGCTGCAATCGATGAGCTGCTCGAAGATGCACAGGCGATCTGCAGCAAGACGCAAGGTTCCGGCCTGGCTGAGGTCTTCGGTGGCCCGGAAGCATACAGGCCGCTGATTATTGATCACGACTGCCTCTACATTCAGAAGCTGCATGTCCTGGAAGCCCGTGTCGGTAAAGAGCTTCGTGAACGCATCATCAGTGAGGCGGCCCCTCCTGGAACCGGGGCAGCCGTTGAAAAACCGGCCATCAGTATCGAGAGTGCCCTGCAGGAAGTCTTTGAATCACCACCTTTCGGGCCTTCGGGGAAGGTTGAACTGGATGATGAACAGAAAGAGGCTGTACACACCGCACTTAGCGGCCGGATAACGGTTATCAGCGGCAGACCCGGGAGCGGAAAAACCTCCATCGTGGCCAGCTTACTACGCGTGCTGGCAAGAATCGGCAGCCCTCCTTTTGAATCAATTGCCCTCGCCGCACCTACCGGGAAGGCAGCTGATAAAATGCGCCAGTCAATTGCAAACCATCTTTACGCAATCCCTGATCCCGGCGAAGCAGACGGCAGGCTTGCCGAGGCATGCCCGCCTTCATCAACCCTCCACCGTTTACTCGGCTACTCACCTGGCCAGGAGCGCTTCTGGCACAATGAGAATAACCCTCTCTCGGAGCAGCTTGTTATCGTTGACGAAAGCTCGATGATCGACCTGGCCATGATGGATCGTCTTTTGCGGGCCATGCGCCCCGAGTCACACCTGGTCTTACTCGGTGATGCGGACCAGCTGCCGTCAATCGATGCGGGAGCTGTGATGCGAGACCTGTGCCAGGCCGGGTTAACAAACGAACGGGGCAGGGTGGTCAAGCTGAAGAAAAGCTACCGGGCGCGGGAGGAGGATTCAAGCGGCAGGAGAATCCTCGGCGTGGCAGCTGCAATTAACAATGGCAGTTCACCTGAGACCTCCGGAGACGGTGGCGAAGCAATGACGGTAAGAAAACAGGTCGCAGAGCTTCGCTTCGAGGGAGTCGAACACCTGCTGCCTGGCGATGAAATGCAGCGGTTGACTTTTTATGCAAAATGGCGAGACCGCCTGCGGGATTCGCTACCTGACCTTGATAAGCGTTTGTCGAATCTATATATTTCCGGCCCCTCAGGCTTCGATGCTGAAACTACCGAATACCTGCGGGTTATCCTTTCACACTACGAACGGTTCAGAATCCTCTGCGCAACCCGGGTTACTGCCGGCGGAGCGGGGTCGACAGCTGTCAATGAATGGTTCCACCGTCAGTGGCTCGATAAGCTGCGGAGCAAGGGCGAGCAAATTATAAACCCACATTTCCTGGTGGGCGAACCTGTGCTGGTCACGCGGAATAATTATAATCTTCGTCTCTACAATGGTGACTCGGGGCTGGTCCTGCAGGTGGCGACATCGGACGAAACTAGGCACCGCTCCGCCGAGCCGATGGCAGTCTTTCCGCGAAGCGGAGGTTTTGTAGCTTTCCCTCTCGAGGCACTGCGCGGCAGGCTGGACCTGGCGTGGGCGACTACGGTCCACAAGGCGCAGGGTTCGGAATACGAAGATGTGGCGATTATACTGCCCAAGGTTCACCTGCGGCCGCTCACCCGCGAGCTCCTTTACACTGCAGTCACTCGGGCAAAAAACTCCGTTGTAATTATCGGCCCTGAAGAAGTTCTGGAGTCAGGTATCAAGCGCTCAATGGAACGTGCCTCGGGACTGGCCGACGCCCTTGCAAACTACCGCTAAAGTCACCTTTCAACCACTTTATCCAAACTTCATCAACTCAGCCTATAGCTGCAGGATGGGGCGGGCGGCCTGCAGGGAAGGGCAGTCGGGCAGTTCGAGGAACGATTTGCCGGAAGTATCAAAGCTGTATACGGTATCGTCTTCGGGCAGGGAACCGAGATGAGGCAGACCGGTGCCGGCAAGGGCCGTGGACAGGGCTTCTTCCGAGCGAACCCGGTTCAGGATCAGGCCGGTCTCCTTGAAATTTACGGAGGTGGCGGCAACCCGGTACACTGTCTCGGCAACGTGCAGCCCTTTCCGGGAAAGGTCGGAAACGAGCAGCAGCCGATCAACGGAGCTGATCACCCGCCGGTTGACCTGTTCGACCCCGGCCTCGGCATCGATAATGGTCAGGTCGAATTTTTCAGAGAGATACTCGATCGAGCGGCGCAGGAAGGC
>PWUG01000337.1 GCA_003562605.1 Syntrophomonadaceae bacterium
AATATCAGCAAGAATACGGTTGAAGTTTATGTCTCCGGCAATTATCACCAGTTTATTGCTGCCCTGGCCAAATGCAATATCCTCGGCCTTGAAGTGGCCACGCAAAGCCTGGAACAGGTATTTCTAAAATATTACGGCCGGGAGGTGGTCTCACATTGATTTATCCCCTGTTTAAATCAACTGCTAAATCAAGTTGGATTATATTTATTGTTTTCACTGCCGTACTTTTCATGTACATGTCGATCATGGTTTCAATGTACGATCCGGAAAATATTGACGCGATGGCCCAATACCTGGAGACATTGCCGCAGGGAATGATTGATGCCTTCGGGTACGATACTACCGCTACAGACCTGGTCAGCTTTATGGGGCTCTATTTCTACGGGTTCATTGCTTTATTGTTTCCATTGATCTATTGCATTATTTTAGCCAACCGGCTGGTGGCTGTCCACGTAGACCGCGGCTCAATGGCCTACCTGCTGGCCACTCCCAATACCCGGGTAAAAATCATCACAACCCAGGCTTTATTTATGGTTATCAGTGTAGTAATGCTGCTGATATTAAATACTTTAATCGGAATAGCAACCAGCGAAGCCATGTTTCCGGGAGAAATGGATATCCCAGCCTTCCTGAATCTCAACCTGGCTACCATCATGCTAACTTTGGCGATCAGTTCTATCTGCTTCTTCTTTTCCTGTCTATTTAGTGAAACAAAAAACTCCCTGGCCTTTGGAGCCGGAGTTCCAATTCTCTTCTTCGTAATAAATATGTTGCGGAACATAAGTGATAGCTATCCATGGCTCGAGTATTTAACAATTTACTCCCTGTTCGATCCCCCGCAAATTGTAGCCGGAGAACAGTCAGTTGTTTTGATCAGCCTGGTATTTGCCGGAATTACAATGGTTCTCTACGGTTCCGGTATTATTATCTTCAGCCGCCGGAATTTATACCTGTAATAGTATAGGGGCGATCATTCACGCCAATATTGAGGCTGATTAAGAACATCAGCACAGAGGACTTTGCCTTTTACACTGCCAATTATCCCCGGGCGAAGCTCTTGAACCATCCACGCATCGGCAACTTCTCCTGGAATTGGGTAAGGCGCTTCAAATCCAAGGGGTCCTGCTGCCTTGAATCCGTGGCGCGGGTAATAATCTGGATGGCCGAGGACAAATACCAGCTCAACGTCTCTTTCCGACAATAATCTCAAACCTTCCATGATAAGCCGGCCCCCGACGCCCTTTTTCTGTACATCGGGAACTACCGCCAGTGGTGCCAGAATTGCAGCTGATATTTGTTCGTACAAAATGATTTTTGCTTTTGTGAACAGGATATGTCCGATTACTCGTTGATCTCTTAAAGCTATAAGGGACAGCAGTGGCTTTGCAGTCGGGTCATTTAGTAACCCCTGTACAAGTTCCACGATTTCAGGACCTTCATCGCTGCCAAAAGCCTGCCTTTCGGCATCAAGCAGACCATGTAAATCTGACTCCGTCGTCTCCCTTATTATCAGTGTATTGTCAACTCCTAACATTGAACAAATTCCCCGGGCACACCTATTTGACTTTCAAAACCGCGGTAAAGGCCTCCTGGGGGATTTCAACCCGGCCAATCTTTTTCATTTTCTTCTTGCCTTCCTTTTGTTTCTCCAGCAGTTTCCGCTTGCGGGTAACATCGCCGCCGTAAAGCCTCTCAGTTACGTTCTTGCGCAGAGCCTTGATTGTTTCCCGGGCAATAATTTTGTTTTCTACCGCCGCCTGAACCGGCACGTCAAACATTTGCCTGGGGATAATATCCTTCAGTTTTTCAACCATTTCCCTGCCCCGCTGGTAAGCTTTATCCCTGTGAATAATAAATGAAAGGGCATCAACTTTTTCAGCATTAACAAGGATATCCATCAAAACCAGGCTGGACTCCCTATAGCCATGCATCATGTAATCAAGGGATGCGTAACCACGGGTGCGCGATTTGAGCAGATCAAAGAAATCATAAATAATTTCAGCCAGGGGTAGAAAGTAAGAAAGCCTCACCCGTCCTGATTCCAGATACTCCGTAGCACGATATTCTCCCCTTTTCTCCTGGCATAGTTCCATAACTGCCCCAACATATTCTGCGGGGGTGAAGATAGAAGAATCAACGTAAGGCTCCTCGATAGCTAACCGCTCATCTGTTGCGGGCATCAGTGCCGGGTTATCCACTTCGATCACTTCTCCATTTCTCAAGTGGACCCTGTAAACCACGCTCGGAGCCGATATAATTAAAGCCAGGCCGTATTCACGTTCAAGCCTTTCCCTGACAATATCCATGTGCAGTAAACCGAGAAAGCCGCAGCGAAAACCGAGGCCCAATGCGGTTGATTTTTCCGGCTCGTAAGTAAGCGCCGAGTCATTTAGTTTAAGCCGTTCAATCGCTTCGCGCAGGGTTACAAAATCATTGCTGCCCTGGGGGAAAAGGCCGCAAAAGACCATTGAAACCACCCGGCGGTAACCCGGCAGGGCCTGCTCGGCGGGGTTATCTGTTCTGGTAATCGTATCGCCTACAGCCGCATCTCCAACATTTTTTATTGCAGCCGTCAGGTATCCCACTTCCCCGGCTGACAAGCCAACGGTCAGCTCCATTCCCGGTCGGAAAACACCGGTCTCGTTTACTTCGAAAGTCTTACCTGTGTTCATGAATTTAATCCTGTCACCCTTATGAATACTGCCTTCCATCACCCGTATATAAGCGATTACCCCCCGGTATTTATCATAATGGGAATCAAAAACCAGGGCTCTCAGGGGTGCAGCCGGATCGCTTTCAGCCGGAGGAGGCACCTTGTCAACAATGGCCTCTAAAACTTCTGCAATCCCTGTTCCCTGCTTCGCCGAAACCGGAAGTGCTTCTACAGCATCATCGCCGATAAGATCGATTAATTCCGCCTTTACCTTTTCCGTGTCGGCGCTATCCAGATCAATTTTGTTTATGACGGGAATTATGGCCAGGTTATGCTCCAGGGCCAGGTAAG
>PWUG01000200.1 GCA_003562605.1 Syntrophomonadaceae bacterium
AAGAACCCCTTTCAACAGGGTAAGCAGCATTGATTTCGGCAGTTTGAATACCAGCAGGAATATCAGGAACAGGACTAAAACAGGGCTGAGAGCAGTCAGCACTTCAACCAGGACGTGGTCAAAATCCTGCAGGATAAGGTTGAAACTCACCCGAAAATCACCCCCAGGATCATTACGCCGATAACCGGTCCGATTGAAGCTAGTCCGATTAAACCAAAAGTATCGGCTACGGTTGACTTGCCGCCCAGGACAGAGGTAGCTCCGACGCCGAGGGCCAGAATAAAGGGTACAGCCATCGGCCCGGTTGTGACCCCTCCGGCATCAAATGAAATGGCAACAAAGCCCGGTGGAGTAAAAAAAGAAAGCACTACAACGAAAACATAACCTGTAGCCAGTAAGTAGATGATCGGAATGCCCATAAGTATACGCAGTATGGCCAGTGATACAAAAAAGCCTACACCCAGGGCAACAGATATAATTAATATACCAGAATCAATAGCGCCTCCGGAAGCAATATCAACCTGGTGGGCCAGGACCCTGACGTCAGGTTCAGCTACAGTTATAATAAAGCCGAAAATAAATGCCGCCACCAGCAATAATAAGAGCGAGCCGTGCGAAGTCAACCTTGAGCCGACCATTTCGCCAATTGGCAGCAAACTTACCCGCACGCCGACGAGGAAGAGAAAAAGCCCGGCAGTAACCAGAATTGCGCCGGCCAAAAACTGCCAGAAAAGGCTGATCGGGGTGCGAATTATAAAAAACTGGATTAATGAGATCACCACAACGATTGGCCCGATTGCCTGCAATACTTCCAGTAATATTTCTTTTATGTCTTTCATAATCTCAATATCTCCATAAATAAGCTCTCTATATAAATATTATTCCAAATAGGACTTGTTGTCCAATCAACAGGCAACGGAAAGGCTAGTATATTTATTCAGTTTGTTTACTGGTATAAAAAGTTATTATCATATCATGACTATTTTTACGGGAGTTAATCTGGATGAGGAGGAGAAAATATGTTATGATGCGCCTAGTGCTTTTTGTTTGTAAGATTTGTAAGAAAGGAAAAGAATTTTGGATAATCACAATTTCCTGAATAACCGGAATAACGAATCTGAGCCCGATTGGATCGAAAAGCTGAAGAATGAACTGAACTCCGCCCAATTCGAATTTGCCACTGCAAGCGATTCTGCTCTTCTGGGCCTGGCCGGTCCCGGTTCGGGTAAAACAAGGGCGCTCGTATACAGGGCAGCTCACCTGATCAGAAGCGGTGTCCAACCGGAACAGCTTCTACTGCTGACTTTCACCAACAAGGCTGCAGGAGAAATGAAAGATCGCCTTGAAGAACTGCTTGGCTATCTTCCATATAACCTGTGGGCAGGCACTTTTCACAGCATTGGGGCGAGGATCCTCAGAAAACATGCATCCCTGTCCGGGAGGACTGCCAATTTTTCCATTTTCGATGAAGATGATACCAGGGTAACTTTAAAGCAAATTCTTACTTCCTTATCCATTGGTGATGAAGAGCGAAAACTAATAATGCAGCGCGGGCTTTTAGGGCGGATAATCAGCCAGGCTCGTAATTCGGGGCTCTCAATAAAGGAGGTAATGGAAGAAGATTACCCTTACCGCCTTGAATATCTTGAGGTTATAAAGAATACCTCCGAACTTTACGAGCAGAAAAAAATTGAAAGCAATGTTTTTGATTTTGATGATCTTCTGCTTTGCTGGCTCAATTTATTTGAAAAATACCCCCAGGTTGCCGAGCAATATCGCCACCGCTTCAGGCACGTTCTCGTTGATGAATTCCAGGACACAAATGTTATCCAGGCACGGCTCATTGATCTGTTTGCCGGCGCTGCCTCGATTTGTGTTGTTGGTGACGATGCCCAGTCGATATATGCCTTCCGCTATGCGGATATCGGTAATATTTTATCTTTTCCGGACAGGTATTCTCTCTGTCAGGTTGTCCGGATGGAACAGAACTATCGCAGCACTCCGGAAATAGTTGATCTGGCCAATTATTCGATCAGCTTTAACCGGCAGCAGCTTCACAAAAAGCTTTTTTCAAAAAACCCCCCGGGGGCAAAACCCGCTGTGGTAAAAGTATACGATGCCCGGCAGGAGGCTTCCTTTGTCCTTCAAAGTATTTGGGAATTGCAAAACAATGGAGTGCCATTAAATGATATAGCTGTTCTTTACCGCAGTTCTTACCTTACACCGGAAGTGGAATTTTCCCTGGCCCGCAAAGGGATCAGTTATCGTACTTATGGTGGGGTGAAATTTTTCCAAAAAGCACATATAAAAGACCTCTTAGCATATTTAAAGGTAGTTTATAACCCAAGCGACGAGAATTCCTGGCGACGTATAACGACCCTTCAGCAGGGGTTGGGCCAGGCTTCTTTCGAGAAGCTCTGGGTTAAATTGAAGGGGTATCCCAATCCCCTCGATGCTGCCCTGGAGAGTAAAGAGACACCTGCAAGAGGGAAAGCGGGATGGGAACTTTTAATCAGAACTCTTGATGCTGTCTGCAAAAACAGAGCCGAACCGGTACCGCACCTGATTGCAACGATTCTTGATGAAAATTATGATTATATTCTCAGGCAAAATTACCCCGATCAATATGAAGACAGGCTGCGCGGTATTGAACGGCTGATGATCTATGCTGAGCGCTTTGATACTCTCAACTCTTTTTTAGAGTCACTGGCTCTCGAGGAATCCGTATTTGCCGATACCAATGCTGTTCTAGATCAATCTGATGGGCAGCTTACCTTATCGACGATCCACAGCGCCAAAGGAAAAGAATGGGACAGTGTTTTTATTATCGGCATGAACCAGGGGCAATTTCCGAGTCAGCGGGTTGGCCCCGCTTCCCTGGACGAAGAGCGGCGCCTTTTTTATGTGGCCGCAACACGAGCCCGCCGCTACCTGTTTCTGAGCACTTACCGTGAAGATTACCGTAATTACGGCTCAGTTTCTGAGGGTCCCTCCCA
>PWUG01000115.1 GCA_003562605.1 Syntrophomonadaceae bacterium
ATTGCCTGGTTATTGGCCGCAGCATAACCCAAGTTTTTTTCGTTGGCAATAAGTTTAACCTGGGGAAACTGTTTTGCGATGGCCTCTACGGTGCCGTCAGAAGAGGCGTTGTCAACAACAAAGATATCAAGGGAATAACTGTCCGGTTTGTGATGGCAGATGGATTCCAAGCAGGAAAGGGTTAATTCCTTCGTATTGTAACTTACAATAACAATCGATAGATCATTCATTGTACAAATCCTTGCCAGGCGATGAGTATTCAAACTACTTGTAAATTTCTTGATAAGTCACCCTTTTCCCTTCCTGAATTATCGTTCGTTTCTTGATAATTTGCAGATACATTTTGACAATGAAAACCCGGGCTTTTAGAAATACGGCCTCTTTAATAAAATATTCCAAAGGCGGGCATTTCGAAAAGAAGAACTTGAAAAAGTGACCTGATGCTGTTTTGCCATGCATCATTTTTCTACCTCATCAGCTACCTGTTTTTCGGAATGAACCTGCACGCCCTTGGGTGTAGATGCCTTTTCCCAACGTTGAACAAACAATCTCGATTTCTTGTAAAGAAGAGCTAGGAGTGGTATTATGAAAAATGAAATCGCTTCTTTTCCATGCTTGCCTTTTTCAACAAAAACAGGTTGCCAACATCGACAAAGACATGGAGCGGGGGAAGGAAAATGCTATTCGATCAAGTAGAAAGCGAATTGGCTAAAAAGGAAAAAAACAATGATCCGATAAAAGTTGGAATTGCCGGTAGCGGCTTTATAGGACGAGGTCTAATACATCAAATAGAACGCATAAAGGGAATCAGGCTGACAGCCGTAGCCAACCGTAATCTCGAAAAAGCCCTCCTGGTTCTGAAGCAAGCGGGCAAGCGAAAAAGCGAAATAAAAGTTTGCACAAAGGATCAGGAGCTAAAAAAAGCGGCCACAGATGGTAAGATAGCAGTGCTAAACAACGTTTTTTATCTGATTCAAGCGGATGTTGATATTATCGTGGACTGTACCGGCGATCCAGTTCCGGGGGCAATCCTGGCTAAATCCGCTTTAGATATCGGCAGACACTTCATCGCAGCACCTGAAATGGATTCTATCGCGGGGCCTTCCTTGAAAAAAATAGCAGACACCAAGGGAGTGGTTTACAGCGGAGCAGATGGAGATGAACCAAGCGTAACCTGGGGCCTCGTCCGTTATGTTTCTATGCTTGGTTTCAAGATAGTTGCCGCTGGAAAGTTTAAAGGCTTTTATAACCCTTTTGCGAATCCTGATACTGTAAAACCCTGGGCAATACAATATGAGCAAAATCCATATATGATTGCCTCTTTCGCTGATGGAACAAAAATGAACATTGAAATGGCAATCCTGGCAAATGCAAGTGGGTTAATTCCGGATAAAAGAGGTATGCATTGCCCGGAAGGAACCCTCCATGCGATTCCTGATATCCTTCAAACTAAGGAGCAGGGAGGCATCCTCAGTTCAACGGGAGTGGTAGAGGTTGTTCTTAATGTTGAACCCAGCGGGGGAGTATTTGTGGTAGCTTCAACTACGAATCAGCAAATGAAGAAAGACCTCAAATATTTGAAAATGGGATGCGGCCCTAACTACCTTTTTTACCGACCATATCATCTGTGTAGTATTGAAATGGTCACCAGTATAATCAGAGCCGCTATACACGGTGAAGCGTCAATAGCTCCCCAAAAAAGGGTTGCCGGAGTATTAACTGTTGCCAAAAGAGACCTGAAACCGGGAGATATTCTAGATAAAATAGGTGGATATAACTTTTTCGGTCAAATTGACAAAGAATGTATGATCAGAGAGCAGGGGCTGCTGCCTGTAGCACTGGCTCCCGGTGTTAGAATAATAAAAAATAAAAAGCAAAAAGAACCTATCACTTTCGAAGATGTTGAGATTGAGACAGACTCTCTTCTATATAAGCTTTGGAAAGATGAATAAAACTTCATCGCTTTAATGCATGGAACACTATATCTTTCGTATCATTAATGGTGCATCTATATTACTTTACCAGTCTACCCAGCTGCCGTCAGCGTCCCAGTAGCCCTTTAGTTTATCAAGGAGTTCCATTAAATCATGGGCTGAGGCTTCTTGCCTCTCCCAAACATTTACCAAGGGCTGTCCGGACAGCTTAACGAACGCTTTTCCATCGTAAGCATCATCCGTTAATGCATCGTTAATTCTCTGTCCCGCTCCTGCCTTGTCAGCAAAGAGATAATCGGTGCTGATGCCCACATCGCCAATAAACAGCATGCCCTCCAATGCTTCCGGTAGCTCGGAGTGCGCACAGATAAAGGACACCACAGGCCACTGGTACTGGGTCGTTTTGCCGTTCCACTGGGCATAGGGGTAGAAGGTGCCGGGTTCGTCCCAGGTGAAGGTGAGCTGGCCGGAAGTATCGGTCTGTCCCACCGGCACCCCGGGAGCCACGGGGTTGCCAAAGCCGTCCGTCTCATCGCTGACAAATACCTCAGCGTCTTCCGCAGCTACGGAGCTACCGTCACCGTCGGTATAGAGAACCGCAGCGGTCAGGCTTTCCCCCGGCTCGATCTCGTCCAGGTCGAGCGCCAGGGAGAGCGAATACAGGTTCAGGCTGAAGTTGACAAAATGCACCGCGTCCCCGGCCGCCAAGAAATACTGATCGGCGCCAACCCAAGGAGAGGATTCATTAACGTAATACATCCAGTTGCCCAGATCGGCCACATTGTCACCGATCTGGTTGACAAAAAGGCCCCAGTCTCCCTCCGTAATTTCAATGTTGATGTTCTCTTCCTGGCAGTAATAGGCCAGCGCTCCCATGGCCGTATGCCGGTCCAGGGTCTGGTTGCCCACGGTCACCTCGCCCGCGGGCACTTCATAACCTTGCGCCTCAAACACATCGCCCCCCATCCCCGTGGCACGAAGATCAATAGCAATGGAAAGCGTTTCCGTCGTTTCATAGATTTCAACAGCAGCCGTTATGGGTGCAGCAAGCGACAGGA
>PWUG01000418.1 GCA_003562605.1 Syntrophomonadaceae bacterium
CAATCATCATTAAAGACAGGAGGCGAAGGGTATGAGTGATCAAGCGGTGCTGGTGGAAAAACGGGGGCACGTCGGCATAATCGTTCTCAATCGTCCCGAACAGTTAAATACTTTCAATACCCCCATGGCCCAGGAGTTAAACGAAGCCCTGGAGCAGTTGGAGCAGGAGCAAGAAATCCGGGTTGTGGTTGTCAGAGGGGAAGGGAAAGCGTTCAGCGCTGGAATCGATGTCACGGAATTGAAAGGAAAATCATCGGTGGAGATGCTGCAGTGGGGTGAGCTCATGGGCAAAATGTGCCAGACGATTGCCAGGATGAATAAGCCGGTTATTGCTTCTGTGCAGGACCTGGCTATTGCCAACGGGATCGGTCTGGTCGCGGCCGCTGACCTGGCCGTGGCTGCTGAAGGGGCTCGATTCGGTGCCACTGCGGTGAACGTTGGGCTTTTCTGCATGGGTCCCGCGGTTCCGCTCTCCCATCACATGGGGAGAAAGAAAGCCCTGGAACTGGTCTTGACCGGGGACATCATCGATGCGGGCGAAGCGGAAAAGTTAGGCCTGGTGAACAAGGTGGTTCCCCGGGATAAGCTGGAAGAAGAGACCATGGAACTGGCTGAAAGGCTCGCCGCCAAGAGTCCGCTGGCCGTGCAGCTCGGGAAAAGATCATTTTACGAGATGGTCGATCTGCCCTACGAACAAGCCTTGGCGTCAGCCAACAATCTCTTTACCCTACTCTGCACCACGGAAGATGCCCACGAGGGCGTCGACGCCTTTAAAACCAAACGGGCACCCCAGTGGAAAATGTGCTGACATTCGCTGCGAATACCAGGGTTTTTTGCTAAATGTAATAATCCTGTCTCGTTGTTGAACCAGCTGAATGTACAGCATGGCATTTCGGGGCTCCACGATATCCACAATTTAGATATGAGCGGCTTGGTATGTTGTCTATGCAAAAGCTTCCATTAAAATTCATAAAATAAAACATCATTCAATAAGTTAGAGAATATTCAACTCCGGAATTAACCTTGTTTACAGAACTGGCCGTAAGGGGTTTTGCTTCCGGAAGACCTAATAAGTAAGGCAGGACCTGCCGAAGTAGCATTTTCAAATACAGAAGCAAGAGTGGTTGATGAGAGGTAAACAGATATTGAGCCAGGAAGGGAATTTTAATCTTTAGAGTTGTAACAATGGTGAAGAGGTATTATTAAAACCCCAAAGCCAAGAAAATGACAACAATAAACAATTGGCTGCATATTGGCAGGCTGGCCACTATTAATGATGTATTAAGTCAGCGATGCTCATCTGACCTGTCAGTTTAAGGTACATTTTCACATCCAGTGCAAGGTTTTCTTAGAAACATTATCGATTTACTTGCACTATTACACTATGAAACAGGCGCAAAGCCAGTGTTATCGGTATTTATGGGATTTTATAAAATCATGTTAACTCGATTGAGCGAACTGATCAGATAAAATTATGAAGGCGTAAAGAAATCCGCCAGGGAAGAAGAATTAAATATATTTCTTATTAATATGAACTATTGGAGGTAAGGGGTTTATGGAAAATATCGTGATCACTTCAGCCGCGCGCACACCAATAGGTGACTTTGGCGGCGCTTTTAAGAACATTCTTCCGAACGAATTGGCAGCCACGGCCATCAAAGAAGCCGTGAAGCGCTCGAAACTGGAGCCGGAACAGGTGGACGAAGTCATCCTGGGTAACTGTATCATGCGATATGATGAGGCCAATATCGCCCGCGTGGCGGCCATCAAAGCAGGCATTCCCCTGGATACACCGGCTTTTACCATTCAAAGACAATGCAGTTCCGGTATGCAGGCTATCGTTAGCGGTTACCAGGAAATCGCCCTGGGTGACACGGAAATCGTTGTGGCCGGCGGCACAGAAGGGATGAGTTCAGCCCCCTATGTCTTAAAAGATGCCAGGTGGGGCAAACGTTTGCAGCACGGTGAAATGACCGACGGGCTCTGGGAGCTGCTGCATGACCCGAACTACAAGGTGATCATGGGCATTACAGCGGAAAACCTGGCGGAGAAGTACAACATCACCCGGGAGGAACAGGATGAAGTTGCATTAAGAAGCCATCAAAATGCCGCCCGGGCCATAGAAAGCGGATATTTTGACAGCCAAATTGTTCCGTTTGAAATCACTTCCCGGAAAGGAACCAAGGTAATTGAAAGGGATGAACATCCCCGGGGTGATTTAACCATGGAGGATTTAGCCAAGCTGCCTCCTGTTTTTAAAAAAGACGGAACGGTGACGGCAGGCAATTCTTCAGGCATTAACGACGGTGCAGCTGTCGTGGTGCTGATGAAGGAGTCCAAGGCCAAGGAGCTGGGAATTCAACCCCTGGCCCGCATCGTCTCTTATGCTTGGGCAGCCGTTGAACCGTGGCTAATGGGCTACGGACCGGTTCCGGCAACGCAAAAATTGCTGAAAAAAGCGAATGTCTCCCTGGATGATATCCAGTTAATCGAGTTAAACGAAGCCTTCGCGGCACAATACCTGGCTTGCGAAAAACTGCTGGGATTAAACAGGGAAATTGTCAATGTGAATGGCAGCGGCGTTGGCCTGGGGCATCCTGTCGGTGCGACCGGGGCCAGGATAACCATCGCGCTCATATATGAACTCAAAAGAAGAGGCCTTAACCTGGGCATGGCTTCCCTCTGCGTGGGCGGAGGGATGGGTATGTCCATGTTAATTGAAGACTGCCCATAATCATCATATATTTACCCTGGCTAACTGGGGCAGCATAAGATTACATCAATCTTAAGGAGGCGAAGCTGGTGGAAGTGAAAAAAGTAGGCGTCGTTGGAGCAGGCCTGATGGGCAGCGGTATTGCCCAGGTCGCCGCACAGGCGGGTTATGATGTGGTTTTAAACGATGTAGAAACAAAATTTATCGAAAAAGGGCTGAAAGGAATTGAAAAAAACCTGTCACGGGATGTGGAAAAAGGGCGTCGAACCAAAG
>PWUG01000041.1 GCA_003562605.1 Syntrophomonadaceae bacterium
ATTGATTGCATTGTCAGATAAAAATCGCAAAAATCCTTATAAATAAAGGTTTTCATAGGTTATTATCGTTGTGCCATAAAAAGATAGTATTGGTATAACCTGCATTTATAGCAACTCAGGTAATTGTCTAACTTAATAACCTTTTCTATGATATAATTATTTAACAAATCAATCTTAATCACCATGCAGGAGAATCAGATATGGATTTAAACCACCTGACGACTTTTTGCACTGTTGTTGAAGCAGGTAGTATTTCTAAAGCCGCCAAGGAGCTTTACGTAACGCAACCGGCAATCAGTCAAAAAATCCAGGAGCTTGAAGAATATTACAAAGCCCAGTTGCTGGATCGCACCAACCGCGGGGTTCAACCTACAGAAATTGGTCTTTATGTCTATAGTGAGGCCCAAAAAATCCAAGCAATGATGGCAAATATTCAACGTGAAATAGAGGCGCTCCGCAACCCGACTGAAGAGCTCTGGATAGGAGCATCAACTACGATTGGAAATTTCGCTCTACCTTGCACTATGTTTGTTTTTCGAGAAAAATACCCGGGCTATAAAGCCACCATTGAGATTGGTAATGCTGCTGAGATCATGGAAAAGGTGATTAGCCGCAGGCTTGAATTAGGGATGGTAGAAGGGCCTGTGGGAAACGACTGGAAGGACAGGTTAGCCAGCGAAGATATACAATGCAGGGCAATTGCCCAGACCAGGATGATTCTGGCTACCAGCAGCGATAGTAGTTTTAGCGAGTTAAAAACAATCAATCCTGACGAATTATCCGAGATACCGCTTTTGGTCCGGGAGAAAGGTTCGGGAATCAGGGCGACTATTGAGGAAACCCTGGGGCAAAAAGGAATCAAATTAAACAGTTTTAAACATCTGCACGAGCTAAACACCACCAGCGCCATTATTTCTGCCGTTTCTTCAGGCATGGGAGCTACCATTTTACCGACTATGACCCTGCGGAAAGAAATGCGTCACAAGATACTAAAACCGATCAGGGTCAACAATGTTCAGTTTAAACATGATTTCAGCCTACTGTACCATGAAAGCTCAATGAAACAATCATATAATGCTTTTGTGGAACTGATCAGTGATCCGGAAGAAAGAGGCTTTTGCTAAATTTCTCAGATTTATATAATTGCATTTTACTTAATAGCTGCTCAACCATATTCTATTGCTATTGTCTTCTGAAGAAAACTCAACAGCTGATCGTTTAGGCTATCTATGATTTATACGAGATAGCGCATGAAGAATTTGCCACCTATATAAGCACCGACTAAAATGAACAACCCGAACACCCAGGCATGCAATGAAAATGAGGCCAGTCCGCTCCAGAATCCTCCAAAATTACAGCCCATAGCCACACGCGAACTATAGCCGAGCAAAGTACCCCCCACCAGGGCAGAAACTATGTACTTATATGATTTTACAGGGCGGATCTTGAACTCACTGTGTAAAAGGCTGGCAAAGAAGGATCCGGCTACAAATGCCGCAGCAAGATATAATAACGGATGTTCCAGGTAAACGCGGGTACTTTCATAATAAATAAGTTCCTGAAAATAATACCAGTCACACTGCAAAAATCCTGACTGGCAGCTTAACCAACCAGCCATATGAGTAAGCCCGCTGGTCACGCCGGGCGGCCTTCCCCAGAAATATAAGGTCAGGATGCTGATAATAGAAAGCGCAACCGCCCCTAAAGCGTATGACCAGTTGCGACCACTAAAAATTGTACTGATAGAATTCGCTGTTGCAGCAAAAAAGTTAATTTTTGTCCAGTTTGAAGGTTTAATACTTTGCAAAGATCCGCGTTCGTACCGGATAGCCAGCAGGTACAGTAAAATAAAAGCTATTAAATAGAGCAAGAGTGCAACGGGCCAACCGAAGCTTGCAGGGAAAAAAACTATCGGTGAGCGTTCGATAATATTTGGGCCCCACCAGCCTAAATTCCAAGCACCTAGAACTGAACCAATTAGTAATCCCAAAAATGTATACCACTGCATGACATAACCTTCACCCATGCGCATCAGGCAGCCAGTAACACAGTTACCGGCGATTACCATACCAAAACCGAAAATAATCCCCCCGGCTGCAGTATGGAGCCCGGCAGGATAGATTATTCCACCATCCGGCAGGGCATCGCCGGTAAGCAGCTGAAGCAGGGCATAGCCTGCACTGGTTAAAAATAGCAGCAGCAAAACCGCCCTGGAAACTGATGTATTCCGGATCATAAAAATATCCCTGAAAGCAGCAGCAAAGCAAAACCTGGAACGCTGCATAATGTAGCCGAAGAAAAGCCCCGATATAGAGGTTATAGCTGCTTCAGGGTTATAATTACTTAGTAATATCAGTAAAACAGAAATGATAACCAGCACTGCAACTGCCCAGTGCAGCTGTTTGTTAATTTTTTTTGCTGCTGGAATTTTTTCTAAAACCGGTAAAGCCAATAGATCATCCCTTATACAGTTATAATTAATCAGTCTTAATTATAATAATCTGCCAGACCCCTTCACTGATCTTTAAACATTCGGTTGGGTAACCATACTTGGTTTTAAAATGATTGACAACACTGGAAGTCGAACAACTGTGATCAGATTCGATTACTATCCGATCGTTCCTTACTATTTCCTTCAATTTTCTTTCAGCCTTAATTATTGGGATAGGACAGATATCACCAAAGGAATCCACTAAATAGTCCATAGCCAACCTCCATTTTTTATATAGCTGTCAAGTAAAACTGTGTGAAACTACTACAAGTAATAAATAATGTTTGTTCTAAGATGTCGCCACCTATGCCCGCCTTACTAATTATTCTATGATAAAAGCTATTGTTAGTAAACAATTTCAGCTATACTATTGCTCGGACAGGAAAATATAGTTATAATGTTTTTAAAAATATGCGCCTGTAGCTCAGGGGATAGAGCAACGGATTCCTAATCCGTGTGCCGCAGGTTCGATTCCTGCCAGGCG
>PWUG01000138.1 GCA_003562605.1 Syntrophomonadaceae bacterium
TACTCTGGATCGCTTTGTCAAAGTTAACTAAAACCGTAAGTCACTGCTTTGTCGGCACTACTAACTATCCGCTTCAAAATATTTCAGGGCTTTAGTTAACAAACCCATCTCCACCCTTTCGTTACATAACCTTTAATAGGTTAGCCTGGTATTTCTATAAAGTTATCAAAGACTTTTATCGATTTTATTAATTCTTTTATCAACTAGATTGGAAAGTACAATTATTCCTTAATTATAGCTACTCCTGAGCTGGTGCCGATCCTGGTAGCCCCGGCTTCGATCATCTGCCTGGCCGCCTTCGCAGTGCGAACACCACCTGAAGCTTTGATTCCCAACTCCGGGCCGACTGTTTCGCGCATCAGCTCCACATCGGCGATCGTAGCCCCACCCGGTCCAAATCCGGTTGAGGTTTTAACAAATGCTGCACCTGATTCTTTAACCAGACGGCAGGCAGTAATTTTTTCTTCCTTATCAAGCAACCCGGTTTCGATAATCACTTTTACGGTGTTACCTTTCGCCGCCCGAACAACAGCGGCCAGATCATCGATAACATATTGTATATTGCCACTCTTGAGGGCTCCGACATGGATTACCATATCAACTTCTTCGGCACCGCCGTCCACAGCCTCAGCCGCTTCGAAAGCTTTTGCCGCTGTCGACGTTGCTCCCAGTGGAAACCCGATCACAGCACAAACTTTTACCAGGCTGCCCTGCAGCTCTTTGACTGCAGTATCGACATAAGAGGGGTTGATGCATACAGCATAAAAACTGTGTTCAATCGCTTCCTTGCAAAGCTTAACAATATCTTCACCAGTTGCTTCCGGTTTAAGCAGGGTATGGTCGATATAACGGGCCAATCTAACCAACATTCGTTTTACCTCCTTTTCTGCTTCACGACGCCAAATACAAGCGGCTGCAAATCAACCGGATCTTTAACAAACTCATAAGCGGATGAAACCATTTTCTTTATTGAATCGATCTGATCAGGCGATACACCGGCACGAGCGTGTAATACAGCCAGAGTGTCTCCCGTTTTGACCCTGTCACCTACTTTTTTCTCGACTGTAACCCCCACTGCAGGGTCAATTGTTGAATCCTTCATTTCCCGGCCGGCGCCCAGAGTCATCGCCGCCATTCCGATTATTTCTGCTTTGAGACGGCTGATATAACCTTCCCCTGCCGACTGGACTTTAAACTGTTTTTCCGATTTAGGCAGCAGGGAGAGATCTTCGGTTACCCGAATATCACCGTGCTGTCTTTTAATCAGTTCTTTAAATTTATTCAGGGCGGCACCATTTTCAATTACTTTCTTAAGAGCATTTTTCCCCTCACCCGGGTCGGAAACTTTTTCAGCAAGGTACAGCATCCAACTACCTAAAACCAGGCATAGCTCTTCTAAATCGGGAGGCCCTTCACCGCGCAGGGTCTTAATCGCTTCTTCAACCTCGAGGGCATTGCCGACTGCCCTGCCCAGGGGTTGATCCATATTAGTTACTACGGCCACTGTTTTGCGGCCGGCATTAGAACCAATATCTACCATGATCCGTGCCAATTCAAATGCTTGAACCTCATCTTTCAAGAACGCGCCGTCGCCGCACTTGACATCGAGGACAAGTGCATCGGCGCCTGCTGCCAGCTTTTTGCTCATGATACTGGCAGCAATCAGGGCCATACTGTCGACAGTTGCCGTAACATCACGAAGAGCATAAAGTTTTTTATCGGCAGGCACCAGGTTACCGGTTTGGCCGGCCACCGCCACACCAATATCTTTAACGGCTGCAATCAATTCTTTTATAGACATCTCCGTCCTGAGCCCGGGAATCGCCTCCAGTTTATCCAGGGTACCTCCGGTGTGTCCGAGTCCACGACCTGATAATTTGGCTACAGGAGCTCCTGATGCTGCCACCAGCGGGGCAAGAACCAGGGTAGTGGTATCGCCCACTCCTCCAGTGCTGTGTTTATCTACCTTGATCCCTGGTATTTCTTGTAAAGATATAGAATCGCCAGAATCGACCATGGCCATGGTCAGGGAAAGAGCTTCATCTTCGGTCATGCCCTGAAAATAGATAGCCATAGCCAGGGCCGACATCTGGTAGTCAGGAATACTGCCATCAACATAGCCTTTAATAAGAAAGTCGATTTCAGCTTCACTGAGAGCAGAACCATTACGTTTTTTTAAAATTAAATCATAAACCCGCAAAAGATCACCGCCACAACCATATAGATTTATCAGCGTTTGCCTTTATCATATGGCTCCCCAATCGCTTTCGGTGCCTGAGAAGATTTTGAAGAAAGCACCAGGGCAATAAGCGTAACAACATACGGAAATGTTTTCAGGTAAATACCGGGTATCTGGGCCAGGATCGGGACAGCCTGAGACACATTGGCAATAGTACTGGCGAAGCCGAAAAAGAATGTCGCCCCGAGGATACCCCACGGTTTCCATTGGCCGAAAATCAAGGCAGCCAGGGCCAGAAAACCAAGCCCGGCAGCAGTACCGTTAAACTCACCAGACAGGGTGACAATAAATGTTGCACCGCCAAGCCCGGCGCAGGCCCCTGAGATAAGGACGGCAAAATAGCGCATCAGATAGACATTAACACCTGCTGCATCGGCAGCGTGGGGATGCTCTCCACAGGCTCGCAGACGCAAACCGAAACGGGTTTTATAAAGTAGCAATGTCGCCGCTGCCATGATAAAAAGTACAAACCAGGTTGTAGCGAATGTCTGGGTGAAAAATAGCCTGCCAAGGATAGGTAACTCGGACAAAACAGGGATAGTCACCCGGCTTAAACCACGAATAATCTGAACATTACCGCTGCCGGTAATTAAACGGGCCAGGTATACAGTTATTGCTGAGGCAATCATGTTAATAGCGATACCACTGATAACCTGATTCGCATTTAAAGTAACACAGGCAAAAGCATGAAGCAAGGCAAATAGAGCCCCAAAGAACATTGCCGCTAACA
>PWUG01000097.1 GCA_003562605.1 Syntrophomonadaceae bacterium
ACTTCATCGAGCAGCGCCTCACACGCTATCCACCTGTTAAAAAGGTAGCACTCAGGCCAAGGGTGCGTTAAAAAAGGTATCTTATTATAAAAGAATCCAGGGGCAATCCCCTTAATTTGTTCTCTGGAAATATGACTGTAATGACATCTTGCTGGAATCCCCACCGCCCGCAGCAAGGCGATCTGAAGATTAGTTTTGGTAAAGCAGAATCCCTTCCTCCTCTTTAGTGTTCCCGATGCTTTCGTGGTAGCATAATCCATGCCAAAGGGTATTTCTTCACGCATAAAATAGAATATTTTCAATGCTGCTTCCTTCGGTGTTTCGACACCCTTAACGATCTCGTCTGCTTTTTCCTTCAGCATCGCATTATCACAATCGCATAACTCCGTTGGCTTTAGATATTCATCCATCCCTTCTGGTGGTTGCCATGACATTTTATCACCTCCCTATCAATTATTTGACGAGAAAGTTAAAGGATCACAGCAGTTTCTCAGGTAACATTCCAGGCGATACGCATCACCACCAGATCTGGGCAAAGACTAAACCGACGCTAAGGCCGGTTAAGTCACTGGCTCAACCCTGGCCAAGCGTGTGAATGAAACCGAGGGATTCAGCGTTTTCCATCGGTAGGGGATCAATATGGATGATAGTTAGAAGAAGGATTTACTGCGGATATACTGCTTCTGGGGGAACTGCAGTGGACTGGAGCATTCTGGGGGCATTTTAGAAATACACAAATGCGGTGATAAATAGCAGGTTCTTCCTAAATAAATGTGGTAATGATAAACATTCTACGAGGATATGCGACAATCCTGCTAGATGTGAAAATATTTTCACAATTTAGTGCAAATGTTTGTCGTCGATACACGCAGTCACGCAGCTTGATGACGGCGATGGGGGCGATGGGGATGGGGATGGGGGGAACTCATTGCGTGGGACCGGTAGACCAGGTACGTGTCCTATTAATAGCGGACGCTTGGCAAGCTGCTATAAGGAAGAAAATTAGTATGAAGTATCTGCCAGCCTACTCACTATAGAATAACCCGGGGTTGATGCCAAGCACTACCAGGCAGCAAGGCTTAAGAGATAGAGGCCCAGGAAGATGAGGAGCGAACCGCTGCCGTAGTTGATATAGCGGGTATACTCTTGGATCCGACCCATCTGCTTAATCACAGCAGTAAAGGTTCCCGCAACAATCAGGGGAATGCCATGCCCCAACCCGTAGGCAAAAAGCAGGGAACCTCCGTAGGCGGGCTCACCATAGGCGGCCACGTAAGTTATGATCACGGCCAGCACCGGTGTGGCGCAGGGAGAAGCCACCAGCCCGAATAGTAAACCCATGAGAAAAGTGCCCCCCAGCCCTCCCGCCTGCACGGGCATGGTTTTCAACCCCGGCAGGTTGAAGGTCAACACCCCAAGCAGGTGAAGGCCCATGATCAGCGAAACCGCTGCCAGGACATAATACCACCCGCTTCCAATCTGCCCGAAAATGCCTCCCAAAAAAGCGGCCGCCAACCCCATGATGGCAAAGGTCGCTGACATGCCCAAGACAAAAATGAGTGATAGCAGAAACCCTCTTCTTCGCGTGCCGCTGCTGTAGCCGCCAATGTAGGAGACAAGCACGGGGATCATGGCTACAATGCAGGGGCTGATGCTGGTTAAAAAGCCCCCTGCAAAAACAATAAAAAAAGTAAGGAAAGTCCTGCCGGCGATCGCCTGCGGGACTGTTTCTGTAAAAAACATCTCCATGGCTCAAAACCTCGCTTTAAGGTAACCAGTAAACCAGGCGGTCAAGCGCTTCCATGCAAAAATGATACGCCTTTAGTTCAGCAGAAGGTTTTCGATCCTGCGGCGCAAATAATCGGCATTCTGCATCCCGGCATCTGTTCCACGCACATCTCCGTTACGCTGCAGGTAGAAATAAACCGGTATGGTGCGAACCTGGTATTCTCCCGCCAGCTGCCGTCCTTCAGGATCATCCACATCTGCAGTGATAAAGATGACTTTGTCTTCAAACTCCCTTTTAATCGAAGCCATCACGGGCTCCATGGACCTGCAGGCGCCTCACCAGCTGGCATAAAACTCCAGGAAGATGGGCTTTCCTTCTTGCAGGGCTTCTTCGTAAGCGCTGTAGGGTTGAGGCGTGACGGAATAGGCCCCCTCTTCCTCACCTGGGTTTAAAAAGGGGACATAAGGCCTGGCGATCACGCCGACCGCCAGCAATATGACAATCGCAAGAATGATCTTTCTTGTTTGTGCAGGCATGATCAACATCTCCTTGGTCAGTTTCATTTAGACGAACTGCTCAGCTCTTTTATATTTCGTTCACGACGCAACACATCCCGGAGCTTCGGGGATGCAGCTGCGCTTACACAGTTGCGCTAAAGCAGTTGCAGTTATGCGGTTGCGCTGATGCGGTTGCGCTTATGTGGTTGCGCTGATGCGGTTGCGCTTATGTGGTTGTGTTTGCGCAGTTGCGCTTACCGATTGCCTTAGGTCGTGATTCTCAACATGGTTTCTTTGCAGTGATAAGTTATATTATAATCCTTCTCAGGAAATAATCAAACAATTATTTTCAGCAACTACTTGGTGCTGGGCTGAAAGCAATTCTATCTCTCCAAAAACACGGATATTGAGCGCCTGGACATCTGCATGTTTGATGGCATCATTAAAACATGTGAAAACATTGATTTAAAGGAAAGGGGACACACCCCTGAAAACCAGGGGAATGTCCCCGATATCTGAAGGGCGGACCAGGAGAACCTCCCACTTTTTTCGCCCTGTTTGTGTGCGCCCTAACAGGGGTAAACGTTACCCATGTTTTAAATTTGTGGGTAACGTTTGCATTATTTTTACCCATGTTGTATGCATATGTGTAACTAAAATAGGAGGACATTCTTCTTGTGGGTCAGCGGCGATTGCCCTTCCAAGAAGGGTAGGGGGCCTTCCCCTTTTTCATCCTGCT
>PWUG01000059.1 GCA_003562605.1 Syntrophomonadaceae bacterium
GCGCTGCTTAATAATTTCAAGATAATAAATAGGTTTGCTAAAAAGTAAAAAGCTCAATCCCGCCGGAAACATTCAACTCGATGCCTGTAATATATTTTGCTTCTTCCGTGGCTAAAAAGACAATCGCATGAGCAATATCTTCCGGTTCTCCCGGCCTGCGGAAGGCGGTACGGGCTATCATCCGCTCGTTCATTTTCGGATTGCCGCTCTTCCAGGCTTCTGTTCCGATGATGCCGGGGACAATTGCATTAGCGGTTATATTATATCTTGCCCCTTCAAGGGCCAGGCTCTTGGTCAGGCCTATTACTCCGGCCTTGGTTGAAGAATAGCTGGCCTGGCCAAACCCGCCTAATGTGCCGGCGACCGAGGCCATGTTTATAATCCTGCCCCACTGCTGTTCTTTCATATAGGGCCAGACTGCCTTAGAGCAGTTATATGCCCCGGTCAGGTTGATTTTTAAATCACGTTCCCAGAAATCGTCACTCTGGTTTTCTAAAGCAGCGACATGATCCAGGGTGGCTGCATTGTTAATAAGGATGTCAATGCGCCCGAATTGTTTTTTTACGGTGGCCATAACTTCCCGGATCTGTTCCCGGTTGGTGACGTCCATTTTATAGGCTGCTGCCCTGCGATTTATTTTTTCAATCTCCGCAGCGGTCTGTTCAGTGTATACGACACCCCGGCTTTTCATTACCTGGGCCAGTGGTCCGTATTGATCTGCGCTGTCTGATTGGTCGCTTTCCAGCAGGATGTCTGTTATAACAACATCTGCGCCGGCTTTGGCCAGGGCCAGGGCATCAGCTCTGCCTAAACCGCGTGAACCTCCTGTAACCAGGGCAACCTTGCCTTCAAGGCTAAACACGGGTATCCAACCCCTTTAGTAGTTAAATATTAACCGAGCAGACTCTGCAGTTTCATGGCCAGGGACATGTCGCCTTTCACTTTCAGTTTGCCGGCCATAAAGGCAGAGGTTGCATTCAGTTTTCCGTCGAGCATTGCGTCAAAATCTTCTGCAGCCATGCTAATTGTTATATTTGGGTTGTCGTGCTCTGACTCAACTACGGTTGCTTTGCCGTCATCAACGGTTACATGAAAAACGCCGCCGTTGTCGCCGGATAGATCAAACTGGTACACAGCGCTGACACCTTTCATTTTTTCCGGGTCAGCAGCTTCAATCTTTTTGGTCAGGTTGTCCAAAATTCCCTTAAAATCTGACATTTTATGGTACGCCTCCTTAAAGTAATTATAAATTGAGCAAATATTTAGATTAACTTTTCTGGAGAGTAACGATCCCCCTTTCTCGATCTGAATTGCTTAAACAGGTGAATTGTTACTATTGTAAAATATATTATAATGCATAGGCGGCCATTTGTCATTATATTTTTGCGATTACTCAGGAATTATTAATAATTGTGGCCGGCACAGTTTGACTTGCGCTACAGCAGAAAGATACAATTAGGTGTAACCAAAATTAAATAACCCGGGGATGGTGCTTGCTTGACTGACATACCGGATCTTAGTTCGCCGCGTGAAGTAAAGGCTTTACTTGAGAAGCACGGACTGCAACCCCGCAAGCAGCTGGGTCAGAACTTCCTAGTTGACGGTAACATTGTTCGCAAGATAATAGCTGCTGTGGGGGCCGAAGAAGGCGATTCCGTGGTTGAAGTTGGGCCGGGTGCAGGCGTTTTGACTGTTGCCCTGGCCCATTTAGGAACTAATCTACTTGCTCTTGAGATTGATCGCGGCCTGGCATCCATGTTGGAAGATCTGCTTAAGCCATGGCCCGGGGTACGGATTATCAGGCGTGATGTCTTAAAAATTAACTGGCGTGAGCTGATTAGTGACTATTTCATAACTCCCGTAACAGTAAAACTTGTTTCAAACCTGCCTTACGTCATATCCGGGCCCTTTATGTATGGCCTCTTTAAAGAAGGCTTTCCTTTCAAAACAGCGATATTGATGCTACAAAAAGAGGTGGCGCACCGTCTGGTTGCCAATCCCGGTGACAGCGACTATGGAGGGCTTTCAGTGCTTAGCCGTTATTATACCGAAGGAAAAGTACTTTTTAACGTTTCAAATAATGTATTTTGGCCCCGCCCAAAGGTAGGATCTGCGGTACTGCACCTCCAACCCCGACACCGCATGCTTAACGAAGTTGAAGAAAAGTTGCTTTGGTACCTTGTACAGGGTGTTTTTGAGCAGCGTCGTAAAACTATGTTCAATAATATGGTTAGAATATTCCCCGGGCTTCGCTCAAAGATGCATGATTTGTTCAGTGAAGCTTCAATCGAGCCTAATGCCCGCCCTGAAGATTTAACTGTTGAGCGGTTTGCAATGCTGACCCAAATCACTTATAATTACGATGAATAAATAATCTTTATAGGAAAGGTCGCATATAGGATGCTTTTTACCAGCCCGTCGAAGGGCCAGGTTTCTTTTCAGGGTATGTTCGAAGATCTTGCATGTTACACAAATGAGTATCCTGATGATTCATATAAACTTATTATCGGTACCGATTCACACTCTTATCTTAATGAATCGGTTATATTTGTTACAGCAGTAGTTGTTCATCGTATCGGTAAAGGTGGGCGCTTTTATTACCATAAGCAAAAAAAAATGTATATGGAAAGCTTGCGCCAGCGGATATACTATGAAACCTTTCTCAGCCTTGAGGTGGCAACCCGTTTGACTGAGAAGTTGGCTCAGAACGGAGATTACCGCTTGAACGTTGAAATACATCTTGATGTCGGGGAAAAAGGCGAAACCAGGAATATCATAAAAGAGGTCGTAGGTATGGTTATTGGAAGCGGTTACCGGGCCTTTATCAAGCCGGACTCGTTTGGCGCAACCACCGTTGCTGATCGCTTTACAAAATAGCTCTTATTTTGACTTAAAAAGCTGAAATAAGAAACTGGTTTTAATTTTTCTGCACTCTTACCCCATTTATGCCCCAAATCTCA
>PWUG01000211.1 GCA_003562605.1 Syntrophomonadaceae bacterium
TAAAGGAAGACTTACTTATGCCTCCAAAACGTATTGTGATTATCGCTAACGGCGATCTGGAAGACTTAGGGTTTTATCGCGAGTTTTTGGAAGACGATGATCTGATCTTATGTGCTAACGGTGGCACAAAGCATGCTTTGGCAATGGGGTTGAAGCCGGAAGTGATTATCGGAGATCTTGATTCCCTGCAACATGAGGACCGGCAAAAGCTGAAAGAGGCCGACTCTAAATTTATAGAACATTCTTCTGAAAAAGAGAAGTCTGATTTGGAATTGGCTATGGATTACGCTGTTGGCATACAGCCAAGAGAAATTATCATAATTGGTGCTCTGGGTGGAAAACGGGCCGACCATGCTTTCATCAATTTACTTCTGCTTTACGTTCCGCTTCAAGCCGGTATTCCTGCACGAATTATAGATGAGAACCAGGAAATATTTCTGGCGAAAAAAGAAACCATTGTTAATGGTGCCGTCGGTGATTACATCTCACTATTCCCCCAGACTGCCGATGTTTGCGGGGTTGTTACTGTGGGCTTAAAGTACCCGCTAAATGGTGAAACCCTTTATTTTGCCTCTACGCGCGGCCTCAGCAACGAAATGATTGCTCCCCAGGCCAGAATCAGCTTCAAGTCAGGTTTGCTGCTGGTTATTAAAAGTTCTTTTTCCCTCAGACCCGGTTCTTGTTAGCTAATGCACTGATCAACAATTGCTTGTAAGTGGTAAAATCTTTACTGGCCATTAGACCTTTATTCCTTGGCCGGGGAAGTTCTATAACCTGTTCCAGGGCATTTTTCCCAGGCCGTTTCGAAATCACGTATATGCGGTCGGACAGATATATCGCTTCGTCGATACTATGGGTGACAAAAAGCACCGAGCGTTTGAATCGTTCCCAAATATTGAGCAGCCAATCCTGCATATTTTCCCTTGTTAAAGCATCGAGAGCGGCTAACGGCTCGTCTAGCAGCATTAAACTGCTGTCGATAAGCATAGTTCGCATCAGGGCCGTCCTCTGGCGCATTCCGCCGGAAAGCTGGTGCGGGTAGTAATCGGCAAAACCTTCCAAGCCGAAGACAGGAAGCATTTCTTCTACGCGGGCATAAGCTTCATGTTTATTGGTTTTTGCAGCGAGGAGAGGGAGGGCGGCATTCTGCTTCAATGTTTTCCAGGGAAAGAGGAGATCTTGCTGAGGCATGTAGCCTATCAGTTGTGGTTTACCGGTAATATCAAGGTTACTGATAAAAACCCTGCCCCGATCCGGCTTTAGCAGTCCGGCAGCTATTTTGAGGATCGTACTTTTACCTGAACCGCTGGGTCCGATAACTGACACAAATTCTCCATCCCCGACATATAATGACACATCGTCCAGGACTGGCAGCCGCTCCTCCCCGGAATAGTAAGTCGAACTAACCTCTTTTAATAGTAGTTTTTTTATAGGAATCACCTTAAAAACTCGTTGGTAAAAGCATCATCCATGTCCGGCATCTCTTCAATCAACTCGAATTCAAAAAGCCAGCGGCTGTATGCCTCCCATGTTTCTTTTTGTTGCAGCCCCCATATCTCAGCGTCAGCCTGATATTTGTCCGCCAACCATTCCTGGCTGGCCATAACCAGCTCCTCATCCAGTTCGGGAGCGTGAGCAAGCAGGTTTCGGGCTGCTTCTCCCGGGTTGTCAATGGCCAGTTGATAGCCTTTGCCTGTTGCCCGCATAAACCTTTCGATCAGTTCAGGGTTTTCTTGAATAAGGTTTTTACCGCTTATTAAAACTGGAGTGTAGTAATCCAAAGCGGGATCTATATGCCTCAGTTCGATAAAGTTTAAATCCATACCTTTCAGTTCTGCTTCGATTCCAGTCCAACCATAGTAGATCCAGGCGAAATCTGCTTCCCGTTCGATTACAATCAGAGAATCTACTCCTCCGGTGGTTATTATATCAACCTGTTCGAAATCTGCTCCATAAGGCTTCATCAGAGACTTGATTGTGGCCTCTTCCACTGGTGAGCCCCAGCCACCGTAACTCTTACCTTCGAAATCGGCAGGAGTTTCAATACCCTTATCTTTCAGGGAAGCAAAGCCCGAGGTGTTATGTTGTAATATTGCAGCAATGGATACAACAGGCATATCGCTTAAGAGCGCATAAGTAACTTCTTCCTGATAGCTTATGCCAAAATGGGCCTGCCCGGTGGCGACCATCTGTACTACGCTGCCGGGGGCTTCAATAATTTCAACTTCCAGGCCTTCTTCAAGATAATAACCTTGCTCGATAGCTGCATAAAGCCCGCTGTAATTGGTGTTTGGAGTCCAGTCCAGCAGGATCATAACCTGATCAGGTTCGTCAGGATCTTCAGCTGTGCATCCCATTGGTACCAGAACCACGATCAGTAAGAAGAAAGTGACCAGGTAAAGCATAGGTTGCATTTTAAGATTTTCATGCATGATTAATTATCCCTCCACTTGATTTTTTGATTGTCTCTGCCAGGGCATGGCAATCCAGCCGGCCGCCTCTGATAATTTAAATAAAATCAGGCTGAGAAGGATCACTATAAAAATTGATGCAAAAAGGTGGCTGGTGCGAAAAGAATTCATTGCCCTGAGCATAAAGATGCCTAATCCTGCCCTGGCTGCGAGCCATTCGCCGATAATCGCTCCCAGGACGCTATAAGTGGCTGCAATTTTTAGGCCGGAGAAAAAATAGGGCATAGCGAAAGGCAGTTGTATCGAACTCATAATCATCCATCGATTAGCCTGCATGGTCTGCATGAGGTCTATGGCCTCGGGATCGACCTGGCTGAATCCTTCGACCAGGTTAACTGCCAAAGGGAAAAAGCAGACAAGGGCAACTATCAGTACTTTGGGCAGCAAACCTACCCCGAACCAGATCAACATTAATGGAGCCAGGGCAAAAATCGGGATAGCCTGTGATATAACCAGCACCGGGTAAAGAGTTTGTTTTAAAGGTTTCCA
>PWUG01000060.1 GCA_003562605.1 Syntrophomonadaceae bacterium
GATCACCCGCACGCTGCTGACGCAAAAGATCATCGCCAACGAGGAGCCGATGTCCCTGTGGCACGGCGACGAGACGGCTGACACGCTCTTTTTGCGCCGGCCCAAGTTCTTTGCGCCACTCGACGGCGACGAGTCCTGCTGGGGCGTCCTCTGGGGCCGCTGGTACAACACCGGTGGCGAGCTGGGTGAAGAGCCCCCGCAGGAGATCAAGGACCTGTACAACTGGATGGACGAGTACAACATGACCGACGAGGACGAGCCGGCCGCCCGGGTCCTCGAGAGTCAGATGGAAAACGTCTGGACCATCGGCGCCATCGGCAACGCGCCGCACCCGCTGTTCGTGCGCAACAACCTGCACAACGTCAGCGAGACCGGTGGTTTCTGGACCTGGGACAGCCTCTGGAGCTACCCCGAGTTCCCCGAGCAGTGGTTCTTTGAGCAGGCGTAATCCCGCGCCCTCCTCTGAGGAGCGCATCACCACAAGCCGGCCCCTTCGGGGCCGGCTTGTGGCGTGTTGTCGTCGCCTGCCTCACGCCTCTGGTCGGAGTCTTGCCTCTCAGTTAGCCCGAACCCCAAAACCCTGCCCAGCCCTTGCCGGCAGTATGCCCTCAGCGCCACTTGGACCCCTCCCTTTTACCATTCCTTGCCTTCCCTTATGACTGTTATCCATCTTATATATTCCCACTGCGCTAACCGCTTACTGTAAGCGCTTAGATACCTCACAATGTGCTACATATGTACCCATATCGGTTGACTTGACAAGCGGCTACAGACCCTCTACACTAGCTGTGATGCTGAATAATCTCATATGCGTGTCTGACTATTTCCTTCGAGCGATGCAGTGTTGCGTTGATTCTGGACAGCCCACACGAGCTACCCGCTCACGGGTCAGCTCGTTTCATTTATACCCGTCCGGTCGAGACCGATGTGGGTTCGCACGGATGCCTCGAGCGTCCATGCCGGTCTTGGGCCACAGCAGAAGGAGGCAGCGTATCGACATCCATGCCCTCAACGCTGATCGGGGATTCGCTCCCGAACCAGCAGGGCACCTATTATCACGCGACTTTTCTAGGATAGACGAACCAAGGAGCAAGTAATGGACCTCAAGAAGCAAACACGCCGAGATTTCATCAGACTTACCGGTCTGACGGCAGCAGGTATCGCGATTGCGGCCTGCGCCCCGGCCCCCGAGCCCGCCCCGCCCGTCGACGAGGAGCCCGTCGTTCCTCCGGTGGATGAGGAAGAGATTCCCCCGGTAGACGAAGAGGAGCCGGTGGCCCCCGTCGAGGAAGAGCCGGTCGATGAGCCGATCGAGATGCCCAGCATCTACCAGGAAGCGCCCATGCTGACCGCAATGGTCGAAGCGGGCCTCCTGCCCACGGTTGACGAGCGCCTGCCTCTCGAGCCGCGCATCTGCCCCGTGCTGGAGCGCGTTGGCGACTATGGCGGCACCCTCACCGTCGGGGACCTGACCGTAAACCTGTCCGGTGGCGACGCCCACCAGTCGATGGGTGACTGGGGCTCCAACTGGCTGCGCATCTCGCGCGACCTGACCCACGCTGTGCCCAACGTCCTCAAGGACTGGGAAGTCAGCGACGACTTTACAGAGTTCACCTGCTATATGCGCGAGGGCATGAAGTGGTCCGACGGCGAGCCGTTGACCACCGATGACCTGCGCTACTGGTACGAGGACATAATCCTCAACGAGGAGATCACCCCGCTCGTGGCGACCTACTTTAGGCCTGGCGGTGAGGTGATGGAACTCGACATCATCGACGACTATACCTTCAAGCTGACCTTTGCCCAGCCGCACCCCTCCTTTGAGTTGGTCAACATGG
Source organism: Syntrophomonadaceae bacterium (assembly GCA_003562605.1). The sequence continues at coordinate 1,839 of PWUG01000060.1, forward strand.
CCCACTATTACGGGTTCTGGGGCAACAACAACACCTGGGTGCCGCGCCACTATATGGAGCAGTTCCACATCGACTATAACCCCGATGCGGGCGCGCTGGCCGAGGATGCTGGGTTTGATTTCTGGTATCAGAACCACGGCCAGAAGAACAACGCTGGCCAGAACATCGAGCGGCCATCGCTGCGCGCGTACAAGAACGTACGTGACACCCCCTCCATGTCCTTTATGGAGCGCAACCCGTACTATCACGCCGTCGACCCCGAGGGCAACCAGTTGCCCTACATCGACCGGCTGAACATGGACCGCGCCGCAGACCTCTCGATCCTGGATGCCAAGATCGTGGGTGGCACCTATGACTTTGCCGCCTTCCAGCTGAACATCCAGAACTATGCCACCTATGCCCAGGGCGCCGAAGACGCCAACGCCCGCATGCTCCTCTGGGAGTCGGGCAAGGGCGGTGAGGTGGTCTATAACGTCAATATGAACTGGCCCGATGAGGACATCCGCGAGGTGTACTCGGACGTACGCTTCCGCCGCGCCCTGTCGCTGGCCATCAACCGGGCCGAGATCAACGACGTGATCTACTTTGGCAACGCCTCTGAGACCCAGATGACCGTCATCCCGGTCTCGCGGCACTACAAGCCCGAGTACGCGCAGGCCTATGCCGAGTTTGATCCCGATACGGCCAACGAGCTGCTGGACGAGATGGGCCTCGAGTGGAACGCCGCCGGCACCAACCGGCTGTGGCCCCACAACAATGAACCCATCATCATCTCCTGGGACTTTGTCGAGACCGAGACCCCCAAGGGACCGATCACCGAGCTGGTGACCGCCTACTGGAACGACATCGGCATCGAGATCCGCACCCAGTCGATCACCCGCACGCTGCTGACGCAAAAGATCATCGCCAACGAGGAGCCGATGTCCCTGTGGCACGGCGATGAGACGGCTGATACCCTCTTCCTGCGTCGGCCCAAGTTCTTTACCCCGCTCGACGGCGACGAGTCCTGCTGGGGCGTCCTCTGGGGCCGCTGGTACAACACCGACGGCGACCTGGGCGAAGAGCCCCCGCAGGAGATCAAGGACCTGTACGACTGGATGGACGAGTACAAC
>PWUG01000252.1 GCA_003562605.1 Syntrophomonadaceae bacterium
AAAAGCAAGATCGACCTGAATGTAATTCTGAGTAAAAATATGCCAAAAATATCAGGTAGCGCAAATGGCCTGGAACAAATTATAGTTAATCTGCTGCTAAATTCCAAGGACGCTGTTGAAGATAAGATGCGTCTGGAAAAAAGCGTCGAAAAAGGAACCATCAAAGTAAAAACCAGAATTCATCCGGACGGTGAACTGGCTATAGTTGATGTCTCCGACAACGGTTGCGGTATCGAACATGAGCATGTCTCACAAATCTTTAACCCCTTCTACACTACCAAGCGGAGCGGCAAAGGAACCGGCCTTGGCCTGTCAGTAAGTCTCGGTATAGCCCAGGCGCATGGTGGTTTCATTGATCTGGACACAACTGTGGGCAAAGGCAGCACTTTCAGTTTAATCTTACCCCTTCATAAAAAAGAGCCGGAGGAATTCTAATGCCAGAACAACCACGGTTTCTAATCGTAGATGATGAACAGGAAGTTTGCAACTTTTTTAGCTATCTGCTCAAGCAAAAAGGATATGCCTCAGTTACTGCAAACACAGGGACAGAAGCTTCGAGTAAGCTAAAACAGCATAGATTCGATACCGCCCTGGTTGACCTGAAGCTTCCTGACGCCAATGGGCTTGAGGTATTAAAAGAAATAAAAGACATACAGCCCGAGTGCGAGGTAATAATTATTACTGGTTACTCGACAGTCAAATCGGCAGTTGAAGCTATCCAGCTTGGTGCTTTTGACTATGTAGAAAAACCTTTTGCGGATATTAACGATATGGAAAACCTGCTGGATCGTTCCCTTAATTTTAAAGCAGAAACTGAAAAACTTTCAATAGCGCAGCAGGAACTCGGTTTTGTGGTCGGGCGAAGCCAGAAAATGATCAACTTAGTTTCTGCCGCCCGGAAAATTGCCAAAAAGAATATAACCGTCCTGATTCAGGGTGAAACAGGTACCGGCAAGGAAGTGCTGGCCCGCTATATACATTCTGCCAGTCACCGCAGCGACCGCCCGTTTCTCGCCTTTAACTGTGGTGCCTTTACAGAAACACTACTTGAGAGTGAACTTTTCGGCCATGAAAAAGGAGCTTTTACCGGGGCCGCTCACAAGAAAAAGGGAATCTTCGAACAGGCCCACAAGGCTACTATTTTTCTGGATGAAATTGATTCAGCAAGTCCTGCTATTCAAATTAAATTGCTACGCGTTTTAGAAACGGGAGAATTTCTGCGTGTAGGCGGCGAAGAGATGTGCAAGGTAGATGTGCGTATCATCACCGCTACGAATACAAACCTGGCCTCAAAGGTTGCAGAAAACAAATTCAGAGAAGATCTCTTTTATCGTTTGGATGTTGCTTCACTATACATTCCTCCTTTGAGGGAGAGGCAAGATGATATTGAAATTTTCCTCGATTACTTCCTGAAAAAGGAGTCAACTGCCAAGCAGATCCCGCTTAAGCACTTTTCTGACCGGGCCAAAGAGTTGATCAAGAAGCATGAATGGCCGGGCAATATCAGAGAATTATCGAATACTGTAGCTCAGGCGTTGCTTCTATGTAAAGGAAAAGTTATAGATGTTGAGGATCTTCCAGACAGAATCCTTCAAAGCTCAGCTAAGTGGATATCAGAGAATATCGCCGATCCCTTAGCCGTTCCGGAACCCAGGGAAACCAAAATACTTTTTTCGAGTGTTGCCGGAAAGGCAGCGCAATTAAGCGAACTGCTCGAACGCTTTGAGGAATCATTACTTGGATCGATCAACTTCCGGGAAGGGTTCGCTTTCGAATCTTTCAGCAGGGAAATAAGCATTTGGCGCGATGAACTGGTCGCGAATATAATAGAAAACGCCCTGGAAGATACTTATCACAACCAGGTCAAAGCGGCAAGACTTCTCGGGATCACTCCAAGAGCCCTGCGTTATCACCTGCAGAAAGTGCGTAAACCGGCAGACCAGGGGTAACTTGTTTAAGGTAAGAGATATATTGAGGATTCTATCATGCTTCAATCGGAAGACGGCAGCCCCTGGTTATAAGTATTCATCGCGGCTTCCAAGCCGTCGCTGATAAATAACAGAACCGCCTCCACGGCCCGCTCCAAAGCTTCGGTGATCAGGTCTAAATCCGGTTGAACAACCGGTTGAAGGACATAATCAGCCCCTTCCATAAAGGGCGTTGGTTTGCCGACCCCGATTCTCAGCCTTGGAAAATCAACTGTTCCGAGGGTTTCAATGATTGATTGAATGCCGCGATGCCCGGCGCTTCCCCCTTTTTGACGCAGTCGAATAAACCCTGGAGGCAGATCAAGGTCATCATAGATTATTAGCATTTCAGAAGAATTAATGTGGTAATTGTGCATGAGTTCAATGACGGCAAGGCCGCTGCGATTCATATAAGTAAGCGGCTGGGCAAGTATTACCTGCTTTGCGTGGTATTCCGCAGATGCAAACAAAGCCCTGTGCTTTTGTGCCGGCTTTCCGGCTTGCAGGCGCCTGGAAAGCGCTTCGACAACCTGGTAACCTAAATTGTGCCTGCTGCCGGCATATTGCTTTCCGGGGTTCCCAAGGCCGACTATAAGGTACATCCAATCACCTCATATTAGAGGCCAGATTTTGAAAGTCAGAAATTAGAGAAAGCTGATGCAAAAGCCTCAGAATTATAGAACCTCTCATTTCAAACAATCCACTTCTCATTTCTCTGTTCGCTTTTTGTTCATTTGTATAATTTCATTTTGCATTTGCAAATCAAGCCTATATTGATATCCACAATTCAGACCATTTTGCTGGCAGGGTTATAGAATGAATGCCCCTCCTAAAAGGGGCATTTTATACTAACAGCTTAGATTTTTGTTAGTACACACACCTGCATGACTAATTCTAGCTACTGGCCTTCTTCCTCGGTCGCTTCATCAGCTGATTCTACTTCGCCTTCTTCAACAGCTGCTTCTTCACCTTCTTCAAGTTCTTCTTCTACGGCAGGCTCAAGCTCTTCTTCGGCCATCGGTGCCAGGACCTGAGCTAATGTAGTTTCCGGTAAAGTGATCAGTTCAATATCGCCCTCCAGGACAAGGCTTTGAGCAGTAATACTGTCGCCAATATTCAGTTCCGAGATATCTATATCAAATTGCTCGGGAATATCACCAGGCAAACATTTAACATCGACAACCCTGGTAACCAGAGATAGGACCCCGCCTTCATCCAGTCCTGCCGGTTCTCCGACAAAGTTCAGATGGACAGCTACCTCGATCTTATCAGTCATAGAGATCCGGATAAAATCAACATGCAGGATGCGGTCCTGAAACAGCATATCTCTCTGGATATCCTTGAACATTACCGTTTCCTGACGTGTCTTTTTACCTTTGGCTTTGACTTTGAGGTCCAGGAGAACGTTACTGCCCCCGGTTGTTAAAACCTGTCTTAACGTCCGTCCGTCTAATGTCAGGGGTAAATTATCCTCACCCCTGCCGTAGATGACTGCCGGGACCATATCTTCACTACGCATATGATTACGCTCCCCTTTGCTCATAGACGGTCGGCTTATTGCTTCCAATTCCATTCTTTCCATACTTTCCAGCCTCCTTCTGCAATAGTATACTTCAGGAAGCAGCGAAAATCAAATCATTTAAAAGAGTTCGCTTACCGATCGCTTATCGTGTATGCGAATAATCGCTTCCCCAATCAGCGGAGCAACGGAAAGCGCCCTGAAACAATCACGCAGTCCCTTCAGTAGTCCTCTGTCAACCGGAATGGTATTGGTATAAACAACTTCCTTAATCTTTGAATCGCTCAAACGCTTAAGGGCGGGGCCTGAAAATACCGGATGCGTGCAGCAGGCGTAAACTTCCTGAGCCCCTTCCTCCAGCAATGCTTCAGCCCCAAGGGTAATCGTTCCCGCCGTATCAATCATATCATCGATGAAAATCGCTGTTTTCCCTTTTACCTCACCAATTATATTCATGATTTCGGCCTTATTCGGAGCCGGCCTTTTTTTATCGATAATGGCAATGGGAAGCACCAGGCGATTGGCCAGATCACGGGCCCTCGTTACTCCGCCCAAATCCGGAGAAACAACTACCCCATTTGCTATATTCTTCTGTTTGAAATACCTGGCCAATATCGGCAGCGCAGTCAGGTGGTCCAGCGGAATATTAAAAAATCCCTGGATCTGGCCGGCGTGCAAATCCATGGCCACAACCCGGTTCGCTCCGGCAGCTGTTATCAAATCAGCAAGAAGTTTGGCGGTAATCGGATCGCGCGCGCGTGTTTTGCGATCCTGCCGAGCGTAAGCATAATAGGGAACAACCACATTAAGCGAATTAACCGAAGCCCGCCTGAGCGCATCAACTATTATCAAAAGTTCCATGATGCTATCATTTATCGGTCCGCAAAGCGGCTGAATCAAAAATGAGTTAGTGCCGCGAACACTTTCCCTGATACTGATTGATATTTCACCATCACTGAAACGACTTACTTCGATCTCACCCAATGGTACTCCAATAAAGTTAGCAATTTCGAGGGCCAGCTCCCTGTTTGCACTGCCGCAAAAAATCTTCAGTTCTTCTCCGTTACCCAACTTTAACCCTCCTGCATATATTTATTGCAAAATACTACCCGGGATTCATCCTGACTATTATTGATAATGATAAAAGTTTTTCCTGTGCAGACTTTATTTTGATTCTCTTTGCCAGGTCGCTTTTCCTGCCAATTGAACGAAGACTTTAGCCTATTCTCCAAAAGATCTTTCCCTCTATTAATTCTCCTTTTCCATTCTTATATGGGCAAAGGGGCCAATTTTTTGTTCGCTTTCAATGACGCTGCCCACAACTACCGAATGCTGAATAACAGCACGATCTTTGACTACGGCATTGCTGAGGTGCGTATTCGGGCCGATTAGACAGCCCGCCCCGATAATTGTTCCTTTTTCGAGCAAACAATTCGGTAGTATAACTGATTCCTGTCCGATCTCCAGACCAAAATCGATATATGTGGAATCGGGATCTATAATCGTAACTCCACTTAGCATCAATGAATTGTTAATCTTTACCCGTAACATCCGTGACGCTTCGGCTAATTGGGCGCGGTTGTTAATGCCGAGACTCACCCTGTAGTCATCAATCAGGTATGCTCCAACCGCATGGCCATCACGGCGCATTAAAGCTACAATATCTGTCAAATAATATTCTTTTTGCACATTATCGGTAGTTAAAAGAGGCAAGTAGTATTTTAGCAGTGCAAGATCGAAGCAGTAGGTGCCTGAGTTGATTTCATCAATTTTTTTCTCTTCTCTCGAGGCATCCCTGTCTTCAACTATTTTCTCGATCATGCCGCCCTGGCCGCGGACAACCCGACCGTAACCGGTCGGGTCAGGTAAAATTGTGGTTGCTACTGTTGCGGCATGCTCTTTATGCCGGTCTAAAAGTTGTTGTAAATGGTCAGATTCCAGCAGTGGGGTATCTCCACAAAGAACTAGCAGGGTTCCTTCCGGAGGCAAATCAGTTGAAGCCTGCATCACGGCGTGGCCTGTACCCAGTTGCTGCTCCTGCAATACGTAGCGCCATCTTTCACCCAGAGTATCCTGAACTTTTAAAGCGCCGTGGCCGACAACAACCATGACCTGGTCTGTCAGTTCCGCGGCGCTTTCTAAAATATAGCTTAACATCGGCTTCCCGCAAAGAGGGTGAAGAACCTTGGGCATAAGGGAATGCATACGTTTCCCTTCCCCTGCAGCCAGGACAACGGCCCACAGCTGTTTCATCAGCAGCTCCTCCCGTTATAAAAACTCTAATGATGCCATTATACTGCAGTTAGCCTGAAAGAAGTAAAAGCAGTATGGCTTTTATTGCCGGCCTGGTCAGATTTTAATTTCAGCTGCTTCCATCCCTTTGCTATATGCTTCAAGGACTGAGGTCTGGATAACTTCTCTGGTTTCGGCATTAATCGGGTGAGCAATATCCCTGAACTCACCATTGGGGGTCCGTTTACTGGGCATTGCTACAAACAAGCCATTGTTCCCTTCTATAACCCTTACATCGTGAACTACAAACTTATCATTAAAAGTAATCGAAACAATTGCCCTCATTTTACCTTCCTTGGTTAACCTCCTGATGCGGACATCTGTTACTTCCATAAAAACCCCCACCTTCCATGATGAATTATAATAACTGCTATTGGTTGTTGAATCACTTCGACAATTTGCAGAAAGTTCCTGCACAAATGAGAATATTTTCACTTGGCAATTCGAATAATAACTGAACCGCTTCGAAGACTTATTATTGCAAAGGGAATTAAAATCGCTTGCCCGTCAATCGGTAAGGTTTTTCTTCACTAATTCTAAATCGCTGATTTTATCAACATCTAGAGCAATTTCTACACAGTCACTGAAAACAGCACGGGCTTTTAGTCCAAGCAACCGGGAAAGGTGGTTTTCCAAATCACTTACGGAAAGGGTCTTAAATAAGTATTTGAAGATAAAAGATGGGGGTAATAGGCGCATTAATTTAAGAGGCTTTTTACGGTAGGATATAAACATTTCCAGGCGAGCCCGGTTATCGAGAAACCAGTTCGGCCGAAGCAGTCCGATATTTCCACCGGTTATATGGCCCTCTTTTAAACGGACATAGGTACGCTCGGTCTCGGGAAAACGCTCGAGGCAAGTATCGCGGCTGATAACAGGATAATAGAAATCGTGATCATGAGGCACACAGTTGGCTAAAAAGTCTTCGATAACCTTCTTGTTAAGCAAGGGGATGTCCCCGGTAACGACCAGGCAGAGGCGGCTTTGATCGACAGTTTCAAACCCAGCTGCCAGGTTGTCGAGCATGCTGACTCTTTCGGTAACCACCTCGAAATCATAACCTTCCCGGCGCATTAGCTCCAATTCGTTTTGCGGGCCTGTAACAACTACCCGGCCGATCGAAGGAGCTTCCTGAAGAGCCTTTAGAATGTAGGCCAGTTGGGGTTTACCGTGCAATTTAATGAAAGCTTTATTTGAAACACCCTCCTGTTCGGTTAGCGGTTCCGGTTTACCTCCTCCTGCCAAAACTACGGCATCAAACATACTATCACTCCTCGTCCCCGGTAATAGTCCAGCAGAGATAAGCCCTGCCGCTTTCCTCCTCAACTGAACGCGCAGCACTGCGGGCCAGGTTGTAATTATCGAACATCATAAACATGGCCGGGCCACTTCCGGAAAGAACCGGTTTAAGTCCAAGGCCCCGCAGTTTGCTTCTTAACTCACCAACCTGGTCAGAGCCTGGTAAAATAGCTGTTTCCAGGGTATTGGTAAAATCTCTGGCCAGCCAGTTGATAATATCTTTTTTAGAGCTTCGCTTAATTGCATCCACCAGGGATCGAATTTCTGGTTTGCCAAGCAGTTCCCGTTCGAATGAGTTATAGGCTACAGCCGTCGAAATACTTACCCCCCGGGGCAGGGCCAGCACCACCCAGAAAAAAGGTAAGTCAGGAAGTTTTTCCAGCTTATCGCCACGCCCCCGGGCCAGTGCTGTTCCTCCATGCAGGCAATAAGGCACGTCGGAGCCCAACAGGGCAGCAATTTCCATAAGGTCTGTCTTACTGAATCCTAACTGCCAGCAGTGGTTTAGGCCCAAAAGGGCTGCGGCAGCATCACTGCTGCCACCGGCCAGGCCTGCTTCTACAGGAATGTTCTTAAAAAGGGTGATCCTGACACCGGGTAAAACTTTACCGGCCTGATCTTCCAGCAGGGCTGCCGCCCGGTAAACAAGGTTATCTTTTCCGGATAGATCAGGATCAGTACAGAGAAAACGGCAGCCTTTAGTGGGCAGCAGCTCAAATAATAATGTATCAGCTAGTGAAACCTGCTGCATAACCGATTCTAAATCATGATACCCGTCAGGCCTGCGGCGAAGGATAGTAAGCCCGAGGTTTATTTTAGCCGGTGCCCTGACAAAAAATGACCGATCCATGATCAGTTCATCTTCACCAGGCGCTTATTGTCTGTAATTCCGGGGATACGCCCTCTTTTTGCTAACGCCTTCCCATGTACTTCTTTTAAATCAAGGGTCATATCTATCGCCGGTGCGCGGGATATAAAACTGCCAACACCAAAAGCATCGGCACCGGCATCAGCAAGAGTTGCCATCCGTTCAGGGTTGAGCCCTCCCGAAACGATGATTTGTACATGCTCATAACCGGCCTGGTTAAGGCGGGCTCTTGTTTCACGTACCAGTCCTGCAGTAACACCGCCCCTTTCTCCCGGCGTATCAAGGCGAATACCGTTTAACCGTTCTCCAAGAGCCTCGGCAACTCTTAAAGCCTCTTCAATTTCATCTTTAAAGGTATCAACAAGAATTATTCTTGGGGCATCTTCCGGGACAAATCGATCATAAGCCTTTGCCAGTTCCACCGTATCGCCGGCAATCAGGAAAGCAGCATGTGGAACTGTGCCTACCGGGGCACGATTGAGCAGCAGAGCGCCCAGTATGCAACTGCAATCATCTGCTCCCCCGATAACCGCTGCACGCTCCATAACCGGCGCAACAGCCGGATGAAGATGTCTGGCACCATAACAAATAATCTTATGATTATTAACTGCCTCTCTACAGCTTCGCGCTGCAGTGGCCCAACCACTTGAACTGGCCAGAATACCAAGAAGTGGTGTTTCATAAATACCGAAATCGCTGTAGCGCCCTTTTATGCGCATTACTACCTCTTTAGCTTCCATTGTTTCGCCTTCAGGCAGAGCCCATATTTCGAGTTTACGATTTCGCAGCAGGTAAAGTGATTCGTCCATCCCGGCCAGAATCCCTTCCCGTGATGAAAAGACTTCTGCTGTTACTTCTGTTTCACCAAAGCCCATGGAACCAAGCAAATCCCTGGTTCGAACAAAATAAATATCGCTGGTCAGGCCCTTTTCAATTTCAGGGCCCGTAGCCGAAAAAAAACGTTCTGCAGGTTTAACCTTCATCGAGGCTATGTCTTTTAGTGTAATAAACTCTGTTGCTTTCATCAGATTCCTCCAGGTTGTTTAAGTGAGATTAACCCCAAGTGTCTTTTCCATTTCCTGTAAGGCAAAATGGTGGGCTTCCGGATCAAAGCTTGCAACCGCTTTTGCCGGTACCGATACCCTGTAACTTAGCATTCGCGCTTCTGCCGCAGTGTATAAAATGCAGATATTGGTAACGCAGCCGACCAGTTCGATATCGTTAATTCCTTTTTCGCGCAGGGTAAGATCCAGATCTGTACCGAAAAATGCACTGAACCGCCTTTTATAAATTATTCTATCGCCGGGTTGAGGAGAAAGATCCGCAATTACTTTATCACCACCTGTACCTTCCACACTGTGTGGCGGGAACATCTCAAATTCCCGATCATCTTCAAGGTGTTGGTCGCAGATATAAATTACCGGATCACCTGCACTGCGAAACACTTTCATTCTTGCCTGAACCTCGGGCACAAGTTCACTTGCAGCCTGTCCTATATACAGAGCTCCATTTGGGTCAATAAAATCAACCAGCATATCAACAACCAGCAGAGCTTTCACTGTTAAACCTCCCACAAAACTTTTTATAGCCAACTGCATTGGCTATTCTACATAAAATATATTAATCCTGCATGGTTTCATAACTGTAAAATCCCTTCCCGCTTTTTTGACCCCATTCACCTTTCACATATTTTTCAACAATAGTTGGAGAGGGTTTATCTTCAGCCTGACCGGAAGCCTGGTATCGTTCCATGGTTATGTGATAGGTGAGATCAATTCCGGTTAGATCCATCAGGCGGAAGGGCCCGAGCGGATGCCCCAGCGCATTAACCACGGCGCTGTCTATATCTTCAGCAGAAGCCACGCCCATTTCGAGCAGATAAAGTGCTTCATTATGAATAGCAGCTAGAATTCTGTTGACGAGAAATCCGTATATTTCTTTGTTTAGGAGTACCGGCTTTTTACCGAGCCGCCGGGAAAAATCCATCGTCACCTGTGCGGTTTCATCTGCCGTGTGCGGGCCTTTAACTATCTCAACACATTTCATAGCCAGGGCCGGGTTGAAAAAATGCATATTGCAAACTTTTTCGGGCCGGCCTGTTTCGCCGGCTAAAAGAGAACTTACAAAGAAAGAGCTATTGGTAGTTATAATTGCATGTGGAGGCATGATCTGATCAAGTTTCTTGAAAATTGATACCTTCAGATCCAATTTTTCAGTGACCGCCTCAATGGCGAAATCGGCATCCCTTGAGGCTTCTTCAAGACTATCAGTAAAGCTGAGTTTTCCCCTGATCGCTGCTGCCTGCTCTTCAGTCATTTTCCCTTTGGCCACACGACCCGGAAGGTAAGTAGCGGCAAATTTTTCGGCCTTCTCCAATTGCAAAAGGTCAGTATCGGCGCAGCCCACTGCATAACCGCTAACCGCAGCCAACATCGATATCTGGTGCCCCATATTTCCTGCACCTACCACACAGACTTTCCTGATATCATCAGCTTGCATAAATGCTAAGACCTCCTTCGTTTGTATAAAAACAAAAAGCCGGATCTAAATTAGATCCGGTCTAAAAACCAGCGTCACATTGTCAATGAAAGCACCTTATTTCTCTTCCACTATTTTTACAATCCTACAGTGCGTCGCAATTCACCTTCATTGAAACTGAGCTCAACAGTTTCGGTCAGGACATCGGCATAGCTGAAGGAAAGCCGCTGAAAATAATTATTCTCGTCGACCCTGATAATAAAAATAGAAGGATATGTACTTTCAAGCACCCCTTCTTTTTCGTAAGTCTTGCGCCGGCCACGATTAGCCCGCAATTTTATCTTTTCACCCAAGTGCGATTCAAGCTTTTTGCGGATTTCAAATAGGACATCCTTGGCCACCATTTAAAACCACCTTTAAATTATTCTTTGTGAAATTATAACACAATATAGGGCAATAAGTCAAGGAATAATGAGATTTGGGGCATAAATGGGGTAAGAGTGCAGAAAAATTAAAACCAGTTTCTTATTTCAGCTTTTTAAGTCAAAATAAGAGCTATTTTGTAAAGCGATCAGCAACAGTGGTTGCGCCAAACGAGTCCGGCTTGATAAAAGCCCGGTAACCGCTTCCAATAACCATACCTACGACCTCTTTTATGATATTCCTGGTTTCGCCTTTTTCCCCTACATCAAGATGTATTTCAACGTTCAAGCGACAACCTCCGTTCTGAGCCAACTTCTCAGTCAAGCGGGTTGCCACCTCAAGGCTGAGAAAGGTTTCATAGTATATCCGCTGTCGCAAGCTTTCCATATACATTTTTTTTTGCTTATGGTAATAAAAGCGCCCACCCTTACCAATACGATGAAC
>PWUG01000093.1 GCA_003562605.1 Syntrophomonadaceae bacterium
ATGTTATTGCTGTCGAAGAGATTTCCAGGGCATGCGCCTCAACAGGCATCACCTATGCTGCTCACTGCTCAATCGGTACCGCACCGGTTTACCTGTTCGGCACCGAAGCACAGAAGAAAAAGTGGGTCACACCATGTGCCCGGGGCGAGATGCTGGCTGCATTCGGACTCACCGAACCTGATGCCGGCTCCGATGCCGGTGGAACAAAAACAACAGCTGTCCTGGAAAAAGGCGGGTGGCTCATAAACGGCAGCAAGTGCTTTATTACGAATGCCACCCATGCCGGCGTGGCGATCATTACCGCGGTCACTGAACCGGGACAGGGCGTTTATGGGATCAGCTCCTTTATCATCCCCACCGATACCCCGGGTTACACAGTATCTGCCCCCTATGAAAAACTGGGCCTTAAAGCATCGGATACTGCGGAGATCGTCCTGGAAGATGTCCGCCTGCCTGAACATTTTCTGCTGGGAAAGAGAGGTGAAGGTTTTAAGCAGTTCATGGAAGTTTTAGACGGGGGCCGTATCAGTATCGGGGCCATGTCGGTAGGGATTGCCCAGGCCTGTTTGGATGCCGCCCTGGCTTACGCCAAAGAGCGTAAGCAATTTGGAAGACCAATATCTAAATTCCAGGCGATCCAGTTTAAGCTGGCTGATATGGCCACCACTATTGAACTGGCCAGGCTGGCCGTGTACCAGGCTTCCTGGTTAAAAGATCAGGGTCTGCCTTATACCAGGCAATCTGCAATGGCCAAGCTTTTCGCTTCAGAAACGGCAGTGAAGGCCGCACTGGAAGCTATACAAATATTCGGAGGGTACGGTTATACCAGGGAATACCCCGTTGAGCGCTACCTGCGTGATGCCAAGCTGATGGAGATCGGAGAAGGCACCTCGGAAATCCAAAGGCTGGTTATCGCCAGGCAGCTGGGATGTTAATCTTATTTTTCAAGGAGGGATTAAGAAACGATGAGTAAGAGAGTTGCCATAGTTGGCATTGGTTGTTCCGGCTTCCGGACTACTTCCACCGACCTGTCTTATCGGGAAATGATCTTTGAAGCCGCAACCAAGTGTTACGAAGATGCCGGGGGTATTCACCCCCAGTCAATCGACTCTTTTGTCGCGTCATCAGAAGACTTTATGGAAGGCATCAGCATCACCGACGAGTATGTGCCCGACCAACTGGGCGCCGTTCTCAAGCCGGTCCATAGCATTACCGGCGACAGCCTGCAGGGTATGGCCTCGGCGGTCATGCAGATCCAGGGCGGGCAGCAGCACCTGGTTGCTGCTTCGGCTTTTTCAAAAGTATCCAACCTTTCACATTACGAGCATGTCGCCGCGTACGCAACAGACCCCGCTTATATCCGCCCTTTAAATGAGAACCCCTATTTTATAGCCGGGCTGGAGATGAACCGTTATCTATTTGAGAGCGGCACAACCAGGGAACAGTGCGCTGCAGTTGTGGTCAATAACAGGTACAATGCCCTGGTAAATCCGGCTGCCGTATACGGGGCCAAGATCACCATCGAAGATGTTCTTTGTGCCCCACCGCTGAGTGATCCGCTGGGCAGTTTGGATGTGAGCGGCCACCTTGATGGGGCTATCGTTCTCCTGTTGGCTTCTGAAGATAAGGCATGGGAGCTTACTGACAAGCCGATCTGGATTGAGGGCCTCGGTTGGGCTACGGATACACCAAACCTCGACTCCCGGATTGAAGGCCTGGGAGGTGCGGTATATGTCCGGTTGGCTTCGGAAAAGGCCTATTCTATGGCCGGGATTAAAGCCCCCTACAAGGAGATCGACTTTGCTGAAATTGACGACACCTTTTCCTACAAAGAATTGCAGCACATCGAGGCATTACAGTTGTGCGGGCCGGGCGAAGCGGGAAAACTGCTTGAAATGGGTTGCTTTGACGCTAATGGAGATATGCCGGTAAATATATCCGGCGGCAGTTTGGGCCTCGGTTACCTGCACGAAGCAAACGGACTGCAGCGGGTTTTGGAGGTTGTCCTCCAGCTGCGCGGTGAAGCCGGTAAACGGCAGCTGCCGGATGTTGAAACCGGCCTTGCTTTCGCCTGGCGCGGAGTGCCAACAGCTACCGGGTCTGCTGTTATCTTAAGCAACCGGTCTTAATGAATAGAAGAAACGGAGGGTTGAATAATGAGAAAAGTAGCTATTGTGGGAGCAGGCCTGACCAAGTTTGTACGCAGAGCCCTGGAGACCCCAAAAGAGCTCTCTTTTGAAGCAGCAAAAACAGCCCTGGACAGCTGCGGCCTGAGGCTGAAAGATGTCGACTGCGTGGCACATGGCACCGCTCCCGATGCTTTCGACGGCCTGCATCAAAACGGTGAATATATGGTCGACGGCTGCGGCGGCTGGAATAAACCGACCATGCGGGTTTATGTCGGTGGAGGCACCGGCGTCCATGCCATAGTGCACGGTTGGCATCATGTTGCTTCAGGTATGTTTGACATCTGCCTGGTGGTATGCGAAGAAAAAATGTCGAGCGCCATGCCTCATGCACAGGGTTTCTTTTTAACAATTTTTGACGCTATTACCGAGCGGGACCTGAAACCGAACCTGCTCTGGATCTTTGCCCTTGAAATGAACCGCTACATGAACCGCTACGGCTATACAAAAGAAGATATGGCCCTGGTAGCGGTAAATAATAAGAAGAACGGTCTCAAGCACCCTTCTTCTCAATTCAAAGACGAGGTTACAGTAGAAGATGTTTTAAATTCTGAAATTATGGCTTACCCGGTCAGCCGCCTGGATGTAAGCCCGGTCTCCGACGGCGGTGCTGCTGTTGTACTGGCATCTGAATCGGTTGCCCGGCGTATTACCGATAAGCCTGTCTGGATTGAAGGGGTCGGTTGGTCGCTTGATACCGCCTACTGGGCAACACGCGACCTATACTACCCCCGCTATACAGATACAGCTGCACG
>PWUG01000188.1 GCA_003562605.1 Syntrophomonadaceae bacterium
GCTGGGGCTCATCTGCTCTTTACATGGCCGAAGTTTTCCCATCTGCGAAAATAACGGCGGTTTCCAATTCCAAGCCGCAGATCGAATATGTTCAAAATGAAGCCGAAAACAAGGGTTTTAGAAACATCACCGCCTTAAAAAAGGATATAAATGACCTGGAGCTACCCCAAAAGTTTGACCGGGTTGTGACGGTAGAAATGTTTGAACACATGCGTAATTACGAGGCCCTCCTGGAGAAGGTATCCGGTTTTATGAAGCCTGAAGGTAAACTTTTCATCCACATATTCAGCCACCACAGCTATCCTTTTCTCTATGAAAACCGTTCCGGCAGGGACTGGATGGCCCGGCACTTTTTTACCGGCGGAACCATGCCCAGCCAGGACCTGATCCATTATTTTCTCGATCACTTTTACCTGGAAAAGCAGTGGGCACTCTCTGGGATCCATTACCGCATGACCCTGGAGGCATGGCTGCAGAAAATGGATCAGAAAAGAGACCAGATCTATCCCCTGTTTGAAACAACTTACGGTCAGCACGAGGCGGAAAAATGGTGGAACTACTGGCGGTTGTTCTTTCTTACCTGTGCCGAATTTTTCGGTTTCAGGGGCGGTAATGAATGGTTTATCAGCCACTATTTGCTGTCCAGAAGGTAGATTAATCTTTTTTCTGGTTTGCGAAAAAACCATGGGCAAAAGATAAAAGCTGAATTTAAGAAAATAATTATAAAATTATCTCCTCAGATGTAGCCTTAAATATAAGCTGTTATTAAATCTCTTCCGGCTTTTAAATTGTCCCCCAGCGATCTATTTTTTTACCCGTTTTCTCCATATATATTTTCCTGTATTTATCCCTGAGTTCTCTTTTTATTACCTTGTATCCTCCGGCCATCAGCGGCATTTCAGAGATTTCGACAAAATCTACGGAGCGTGGTTTTTTATAGGAAGAAAGACTGGCCTTGCAATAATCTATGATCTCCTCCTCGGTTAATTCAGCACCCTCCCTGGGCACGATCACCGCTTTTACACTTTCACCCCACTGTTCATCGGGAACGCCGATTACTGAGACCAGGAAGACCCCGGGGTGGGCAGCAATTATATCCTCACCCTCCCTGGGATAGATATTTTCTCCGCCACTTAAGATCATATCTTTCTTTCTATCCACAATGTGAATATACTCATCCTCATCGACCAGGGCCAGGTCTCCCGAATGCCACCAACCATCTTTAAAATCCGGTGCGTCGGGCATGTTCCAGTAGCCCGCGGCAACCGCGTCACCGCTGATCAGCAGTTCGCCAATTTCACCGCTTTTAACTTCATTACCGTTTTCATCAATTACTTTAATGATGTATCCCAGGCATGCTTTACCCACGGAAGTCAGCCTTTTCGAGAGAGGCCCTTCCAGGGCTCTCTCTTCAGGCTGCAGAAAAGCACCCAGCAAACAGGTTTCTGTAGTGCCAAATAGCTCTATGTAGACATCGCCGAAAACAGAGCTGGCTTCTTTCAAAAGTTCAGCCGAAATAGGGGCGGCGGAGGTAATAATGCTTTTTAAACTTGAATAATCATAGCTGCCGGCATCAGGATGCCGGACCAATCTGGCCGTCATCGGCGGGGCAAACATGGTCGAATTAATTTTTTCATCCTGAATAATTCTGAGAATTTTTGGAGGGTCAAAGTCGCTCAATACCAGGGTCATGCCGCGGAATACACATAGGTTTTGCAGCCCTATAGCGCCGGATGTAGCAGAAGGTATGGATAATAAAAAATTATAATGGGGCAGGACCCGTAACTCAGCTGACCAGAGATAGGCCGATATGCTGAGGTTCTTATGAGTTAGCATGGTTCCTTTTGGCAGCCCGGTAGTTCCGCTGGTATATTGCAATAAGGCCAGATCATCATCTGCTACCCTGACATCAGGTTCATGTGGTGATCCATTTTCGATTAAAGTTTCCCAGTCGTAGGTGCAGCCGTGGTTCTCACCGATGCCGATTAAATATTTAATTCCCGTCAGATCTGTCTCGATCCCCTGTACTTCATTTTTATAGATGTCTGCATCAACAATCAGGGCTTTGGCACCGCTGTCATTAATCAGGTGGATAAACTCAGTGCTTTTTCCACCGAACACCGCATTTACCGGGGCAAATACCAGGCCGGCATTCATTATGGCAAGCTGTGAAAGGTAGAAACCCAAACGGGTTGCCGTCAATAAGGCCACCCGATCACCTTTTTTAAGCCCCAGTGAAAGCAAACTATTGGATAAGCGGTTTACCCTGTCAACAACTACCCGGTAAGTATAGCGGGTATCAACCGGACAGTATTTCCCGAACTTATCGATAATTGCTATATTTTCCGGATAAACTTTTGCTGTTCTTCTTAACCCATCCCCAATAATCATTTTTATTGACCCTCCATCTGATAATACAGAACTTTTTTTCGTAATCAGGACCGGCCTGGTTAACAATGGCCGGCCCTGAGATCTGTTTGATATCGTAAGTGTCAAACTTACATCTGAAAGTTTCGGTCGTTCATTTATGAATACAAGTTTTGCCGAATATCACTTGTTGTTTGCACCTCTGGTTATTTCCCCGATCAGAGGTGCGTTAAGATTGAGCCCGTTCCTTCTTGAGCTCTTTCCTGAGTGCTTCGGTACCGTCACGGTCCAGCCTGAAAGTTTCCGGATCTATTATTACCCCGTAATCCTCACGGGCACTTTTTATTGACACCAGTTCATTTCTCGCATCTTCCCAGACTGCATCCATATTTCGTTCCAGGGGATCGCCAACACCACTGCCGCCCTGGCTGTAATCAACGACTTTGTCTCCATTATGCAGCTGGTAAAGTGCTGTGTTGCGGGTATCCTCTTCGGTTTCCCAGTGGCCGTCTTTCATCAAAAGTCTCTTGGAATTTGGTTTAGGCATCCTGCCTCCGGCTATAGCGGGTATAAC
>PWUG01000303.1 GCA_003562605.1 Syntrophomonadaceae bacterium
CATTACCTTCTCCGGTTCCGGTGAACCGACTCTCCATTCCGGGATAGACAGGATTATTGATTTCCTGAAAAGCGAATATCATCAATATAAAATCAGCCTTTTAACAAATGGCACACTTTTTACTGAAAGCTTCGTCCGATCTGCAGTCCGGGAGATCGATCTGATAATCCCTTCCCTTGATGCTGCCAGTGAAAAAACCTTTCAGCAGATCAACCGTCCCCATGCAAATATCCATTGCTCTGATATAATTGATGGCCTTATAATACTTCGCCATGAATTTAGTGGTAAAATTACATTGGAAATTTTTATTGTTCCCGGCTTGAATGACAATCCTGAAGAGTTGGCCTTATTAAAGGAAGCGGTGAAAAAAATCAGCCCCGATCGTGTCCAGATCGGGACACTGGACCGGCCGGGTACTGAGGATTGGGTTGAGGCAGCTGAAATCACGAAATTACGGGAAATTGCCGCTTACATCGGTAACACTGAAATAATCGGAGATTTCCGCCCACGGCATACAATTTCTTCTTTTCAAGATTCCTACAGCAGGCAGATCCTGCAAACCCTGCACCGAAGGCCCTGCACCGTTTCAGATCTACAACAGGTATTAAACCTGCGCCCTGTAGAAATACAAAAATATATCAATCATTTATTGCTGAATGGCAAAATTGAAGCAGAGCAAAAAAAACGGGGGATTTTTTTAAAAATCAAAAATAATCACGGGGGGCTCGCCTGAGCGAACCTCCCGTTCAATGTTATTAATCAATAATTGTACCAACAACCTCAGCCTGATTTAACATGTTTTCACCATGTGGAGCTACATTTTGCAGGGCTTCGGTAACATCCGAACCTGCTTCAAAGCCAAAATGCGACCCGCTACTCCATTGACCGACATTGCTGACATCGTAAACAATACCGTCAACTACTATATAGGCCGGGTTACCGTCTTTGCCATCGTATTGTGCGATTTCTTCCATTGTAAAAGTAGTCTCTTCTGCCGGGATTTCTTCGTCGTCGGCTTCTTCTTCCACCGGTTCAGCAACCTGGTCGGATTCATCTGGGGCACCACATCCTCCAACAATAAGTAAGAAGATAACCAGACTGAACAATAATAATAAATATGTTCTTTTAAAATTAAAAATTGGAATCACTCTCCTCTATTTATTTCGGAAATAAGACATCTTGTCCCTGCCGGTAAAAAATTTTCAATTTTATTTTCCGAGGGCAGCAATAATTGTTCTGCAAAAAGCAGGCAGGTCTTTTGGAGTCCTCGAAGTGATAAGATTACCGTCCCGGACAACTTCTTCATCGACAAACTGCGCTCCGGCATTGACCAGGTCGTCCTTTATCGAAAAAAAAGCTGTCATTTTTCTGCCTTCAGTCGCCCCGATTGAAGCCAGCATCCAGGGACCGTGGCAGATAGCGGCGATCACCTTATCCTGCTCGTAAGCCTGCTTCAGAAAGTTGACAAGCTCCCTGGAACGGCGCATATGATCCGGAGAATACCCGCCGGGAACAATTACCGCATCAAAATCAGATGCATTGGCATTGGCTGCCGCCAGGTCAGCCCTGGCAGGATATCCGTGTTTGCTCATATACTCTTTGACCTCTGGAGCAACTACAGTGACCTTCGCCCCGGCCTCAAGAAAACGATAATAGGGGTACCAGAATTCAGGATCTTCATAAATCTGCTCCAAAAGAATAGCGATATGCTTTCCTTCCAAACTCATATTAAAACCTCCTTTAAGTTGAATTTAGAGTCCATTCAGGTTAAACCAGTTAAACCCGATGGCCATTTCCAGAAATGCCATAAGCAGGAAAAGGATTACAGCAAGAACAAAAAGCAGGCTGAACCAACCGCGGGGCAGCCAGGCTTTACGGTTACGGAGCAGCGGTTCTACCTTCGATTGTTTCTGAAGCATACGTAAACCGAAATAAGAACCGGCCAGGGCCAGGAGGAGCAGGGGCAAAGCAACCCAATAAGTTTGCGGATCAATTTCGGAAGCTGTTTCATACCGGCCTGCAATGTAAAGATATGTCGCGGCAATAAAGTTGTTAAACATGTGGTAAAGAATGCCGGCCCAGAGAGAGCCGGTTTTAATCACCACTACAGCCATTACCATGCCCAGGACAAAAGTGCTTATCAGGTTGAGAAAAGAAACGTGAAACAGGGCAAACAGAATTGAGCTAAAAACAATTGCCGGCACCAAACCGTGGCTTTCCATTGAAGGCATGATCGCTCCACGGAAAAGCACCTCTTCACAGATGCCTGCAAAAACAGATAGCACCAGTACTAACATTAAGTACTGCTGAATGGTTTGCGGCGGCTCGATAACTACTATCGGTTCATAGCCGAATTCCATCAAGGCGGTAACCATCCCGGAAGCGATAATCATATTAAGCACCCACATCGACACTGCCAGAATAATTATAGCAGGAACAAATTTGACCTGGAGCGGATGAAGCCGGGCAAACTTAACTTTGTCGACCCGGTGCCGCCGCCAGAACCAGAGGGCAGGCAGAAGGATTAAAACTACCTGGGTTACCATCATCCCAATCTCGAAATGCAAGGTTTGCACTACAGAGCCGATAAGCAAAAGCAGTATAAAAATAAATAAATAAAGACTCATCGCTGCTTTCAGATCGGGACCTTGACTCTGGCCGCCCGAATCACTAAAACTGTCGTAATCGTTTTCACTTTTGTTTTCATTAATTTTTGAAAGCTTACTCATCTGGTTAATCACTCCAATAACCTGTTTTCGAGGACCTGGCTGTGGTCAAGACCTTTTATCTGCAGGTAGAATTCAGCCGCATCTACCAGGGCTTCCATAGGGGTTAAGCCGATTAATTCACTGCCGGCAACCGCTACCCCAAAACGGGCCGCTTCTCTTTTCACCAATTCAAAGATCCGGTGCAGCGGCACTTGTTTGTAGTCGCAAACATTGATCGTTACCTGTGCTTTGCCGGTTTCTTCGATCATGATGCCGAGGGCCTTGACCGTAGGGAAACCTCCTGAGCTGCCTCTTATTGCCCGGGCAATAAGCTTTGCAATATTTAGATCCTCCGTATCAAGATTAATGTTATAAGCAATTAAGGGCGGCCTGGCCCCTACAGCCGTTGCACCGGCCCGGGGATGAACCTTTGCCGGTCCAAAATCAGGTTTCCGTTCAGGCTCATGAATCGACTCTATTAAACCCTCGTACTGGCCTCGGCGCACTTCGGAAAGGTTCTTTCTTTCAGGCCTTAATGCGGCTTCTTCATAGAGATAAACTGGAAGATCAAGTTCTTCAGCCAGCCTTTTACCCAACCGGTTGGCCATTTCAACGCAGTCTTCCATCTTCACGCCCGCTACAGGAATAAAGGGTATCACATCGACAGCCCCCATACGCGGATGGCCTCCGCTGTGCCCGGACATATCGATTAACTCGGCCGCCTTTTTTGCTCCCTGAAAGGCCGCTTCGATCACTGCTTCCGGCTCGCCGATAAAAGTAACCACCGAACGGTTGTGGCTCTCGTCATAAGAATAATCAAGAAGGGTAATACCTTTAACACGCTTAATCGCTTCCACAAGAGCTTCAATTACATCTACCCTGCGGCCTTCACTGAAGTTTGGGACACACTGTACTATTTTCGCCATTTATCAATTATACCTCCACTACTAACCGGCCATTTTTTATTACCCTGCTGACCAGATTTGTGCCGTAGCGGTAAGCAAGGTAATCAAAGTTAGGAGCATCAAATATTGCCAGATCCGCAATTTTACCTTTCTCCAGGCTGCCGATTTCAGATGCGCGGCCCACGGCATGAGCAGCATTGATCGTAATGGCATTAATTACCTCGGCAGGGGTCATGCGCAAATATAAGCAGGCAATATTGATGATCAACTGCAGGTTGTTATTCGGGGAGCTGCCGGGGTTAAAATCGGTTGCCAAAGCTACAGGCACTCCCGCCTCGATCATTTTCCGCCCCGGGGCATAATGATCTTCCCGTAAATAGAAGCTCGTCCCGGGCAAAATGACTGCAATAACACCTTCTTCAGCCATTCTTTTAATTCCTTCATCAGAAACTACCAGCAGGTGATCAGCCGATACCGCCCCCAATTCGGCTGCCAGTTCAGCCCCGCCCAGGGGCACGATTTCG
The DNA here is from genome assembly GCA_003562605.1 of Syntrophomonadaceae bacterium. The sequence continues at coordinate 4,138 of PWUG01000303.1, forward strand.
TCAGCATGAATTTTTAGCCCGAGCCCCATATTGCGGGCAGCGGTGAGGACCCGGCGGGACTGCTCAATGGAAAAAACTCCTTCCTCACAGAAAACATCACAGTAGCGGGCCAGGTTTTGCTCCACTACCAGGGGCATCATTTCATCGATTACCAGGTCAAGATAACGGTCGGCATCACCCTTATACTCTTTAGGCACCGCGTGTGCGCCAAGGAAAGTCGGGACCAGGTCAACCGGCTGGAAAGCATCGACCTGTATTATCGCTTTCAGGGTTTTAATTTCAGCTTCGGTTGACAACCCGTAGCCGCTTTTCGCTTCGGCGGTGGTCGTTCCCTGGACCAGCATCTGACGGCAGTATTTAATCCCCCCGGCGACCAGTTCCTCTTCTGATGCCGCCCTTGTTGCCTCTACACTGCTCAGGATACCACCGCCGCGGGCCAGTATCTCCAAGTATGGCACCCCTTCCAACTTAAGATTCAATTCATGCTCCCGCGAACCTCCGAATACAACATGCGTGTGTGGATCAACCAAACCCGGCAGAACTACCTGACCGGCAGCGTCAATAACTTTGGTTTCGGCATCTGAATCCACCCGTGCGAGAACTTCAGCGGTAGAGCCGACTGCAATTATTTTGGCATCGTGTACAGCCACGGCGCCATTTTCAATCACCGCCAACTCTCCCTGCTTGTCACCGGTGAGGGGGGCCTTTGAAGCCCCTCTTGAAGTGGCCACCTGGGCCGCATTTTTAACTATCAGTGTTGCCTTCATCAGAACACACCTTTCGGCATTCAAAGTTAAATAAGCCATACCCGGCATTTTTGCCTGCCAAGACCCTTTATTTGTCGTTATGTAATTTTTTCACAAGTTCTTTTATCATGGCATCATCGGCGATATAGGGTATGGTAATCTGATCAGTTTTGATATTATTCAGGTTGTATTCAACACTGGTGGCAATCGAGTTTTCGTTACGGGCCCAGGCTCGGCGGGCTACTCCACCCATCACATCCCAGGGCATGGCCATACCTAAGATCCGGTCCACTCTTTCACTTCCGTCTAAAACCATTCCAAAGCCGCCGTTGATAGCTTTGCCGATACCAACCCCGCCGCCATTATGAAGGGCTACCAGGCTCATGCCCCGTGCAGCATTTCCGGCAAAACACTGCACCGCCATTTCAGCCATCACATTGCTTCCGTCTTTTATATTTGCCGTCTCCCTGAAAGGTGAATCGGTACCGCTGACATCATGATGATCACGGCCAAGCATAATCGGCCCGACTGCGCCATTTCGAACCATCTCGTTAAACCTGAGGGCAATCTTTGTCCGCCCCCCCTGGTCCTGGTAGAGAATACGGGCCTGGGTGCCGACTACAAGGTTGTTCTTTTCAGCATCCCTGATCCAGACATAATTATCACGGCACTGCCCCCGGCGCTTCGGGTCGATACATTCCATTGCAACCCGGTCAGTTTTTATCAAGTCTTCATGTTTGCCGCTCAGGCATACCCAGCGAAACGGCCCGTAACCGTAATCAAATAGCTCCGGGCCCATGATATCCTCAACATAAGAAGGGAAAATAAAGCCGTCTTTTACGTCAATTCCATTCCTGGAAACCTCTTTTACCCCGGCATCGTAAACTGCTTTTAAAAACGAGTTCCCGTAATCGAAAAAATAGGTACCCCGTTCAGTCAGGGTTCGGATTAACCCGAAGTGCTTTCTCAGGGATTGATCCACCTTTTTTTTGAACTCTGCCCTGTCTTTTTGCAGCAGGGTGGTCCGCTCATCGAAGGTTAATCCCTGCGGACAGTAACCCCCGTCATAAACAGCATGACAGGACGTTTGATCGGAAAGCAGTTCAATCTTCAGATTATGCTCAACGGCATAAGCCAGCAAATCAACAATATTACCGTGGTAAGCTATAGAGAGCGGCTTTTTAGCTTCCTGCGCTTCACGAGCTTTGCTGAAAGCCCCACCCGGGTTGTCGGTTACCATGCCGACCCATCCCTGGTCGAACCGTGTCATAATCCGCGAAAGGTCAACTTCAGCAACTATGCCGACACCACCGGCAATCTCGATCGCCTTCGGCTGGGCCCCGCTCATCCCGCCAAGGCCCGAGGTAACAAATAAAACCCCTTTAAGATCTTCGTCATTTTTAATGCCGAGCTTCTGACGTCCTGCATTGAGGATGGTATTAAATGTACCGTGAACAATCCCCTGCGGCCCAATATACATCCAACCGCCTGCCGTCATCTGACCATAGTTGGCCACACCCATCTGCTCAGCTACATTCCAGTCGGTAGCATTGTCATACATTCCGACCATAAGGGAGTTGGTGATGATTACTCTTGGGGCCTCAGGCTTTGAACGGAAGAGTCCCAGCGGGTGACCCGATTCAACAACCAGGGTCTGCTGATCGGTCATCACTTCCAGGTATTCTTTAATTAATCGGAACTGCATCCAGTTTTGGCATACTCTGCCCGTTTCACCGTAGGTGACCAGTTCATAAGGATAAAGGGCAACGTCAAAATCAAGATTATTGTCAATCATCACCTGGAACGCTTTTCCTTCCAGGCAGTTGCCTTTATACTCGTCTATGGGTTTAGCTTTTATATTGCCGGGAGGCCTGAAGCGATAACCGTAAATTCGGCCCCTGGTGGTTAACTCCTCCAAAAACTCCGGAGCTAATTTTGTATGGTATTCTTCAGGCAGATAGCGCAGTGCGTTTTTTAGCGCCGTCTCGACCTGGTTTTGACTGAGGGTAAATTCCCTTGCAGGGGCCCTCCTGATACCTTTTACGAATTCAGGCATCTCGTAAAACCGGTGCCTGGGCTTAATTGTCATCGCTGCTTCAATTTCCCTGTTGCTAAGCATGAGCACACTTCCTTTCCCGGCTATCTTTTCTATAAATCATTATATCGTTAAATAATTTATGAGGAAAGTGACTTACCTTCCGGAGCCAAATATGATAAAATTGGCAGGCTGCGCATATTTGCGCCTGGAGGTAAATGATTGTGCAAATTGGTTTAGTCGGGATGCCGGGGTCAGGCAAAACTACATTATTCAACCTATTAAGTGGTAACCTGCAGCTGACAGGTCGCAGCGGTAGCGATGAAGTACACACAGGCAGCGCCATTGTACCCGACCGCCGTATTGACTTTTTAGCTTCCATCTACAACCCGCGTAAAACTACTTATGCCCGCCTTGAATTCAAAGATATCCCCGGGGTTAGTATGAACGACAGCAGGGCCAGGGCTTCAAAGCTGCTCGATGAAGTCCGCAGCGCCGATGCACTGGTCCAGGTACTGCGCGTTTTCAACTCCAGGGCAGTTGAGGCTGCTTACGGCATGCCTGTCCCATACCGTGATTTAACCAGTTACAGCACCGAGCTGTTGCTGGCCGATATAGACGTTTTAGAAAAGAGAATCATCCGCCTGGAAGATGCCCCAAAAGTTAAAAAAGATGCCGCATCCCAGGTAGTGTTATTTAAAAAGCTGCTTGAAATCCTGGAGAATGAACAGCTTCTAAACAGTATCGAACTTGATGATAATGAAAAACAGCTGCTTTCCGGTCAGAGTTTTTTAAGTGAGAAGCCGCTTTTCTTAGTAATCAATATCGATGAAGTTCAACTGCGAAAAAAAACCTACCCGGGCCGGGAAAAGATAGAGGCTTATGCCGCTGGGAAAAGAATACCCTTTATTGAAATCTGCGCCCAGGTCGAGATGGAAATCAATCGGCTTCAACCGGATGAAAGGCTTGAATTCTTAGAAGACCTCGACCTTGAGGAATCAGGCCTGGGGAGGTTAAGCCGTATTACATACGAACGGCTCAACATGATCTCTTTTTTTACAGTTGGAGAAGACGAAGTTCGGGCCTGGACAGTTCATAAAGGAGCAACAGCGAGGCAGGCCGCTTCAAAGATTCATTCTGATATTGAGCGTGGATTTATCAGGGCTGAAGTATTCCATTATGATCACCTCCACCGCCTGGGCAGTTCAGCCAGAGTCAGAGAAGCCGGCCACTTCCGCCTGGAAGGGAAAGACTATAAAATACAAGATGGAGATATAATAAACTTTCGCTTTAATGTTTAAAACTAAAGGTATAGTAAGGTTTGTCCCGCAGGCTTATTACACCCGGTCACCGGACCGGTTTTAAGCTGCGGCTCCTGCTAAATTATTCACCTCATCAAGGCATGCTGTATATTGAAATATTTCCGTCACCCCGGATTAACTTTTCACTATCGACATCATTAAAATACCTGCTGGCAATTCGATCCTGAATCCGGCGCGGCAAAGTCCGGTCTGCACGACGCATAATATAGTTCACTACTGAGCCGTCCGGCCTTCCAAAGGTTTTCCCATGCCAGGCACGGCAAAATACCGGGTACTCTGTTCCGGCATTGGCATTTATTTTACGCGCCCCCACTGAAACCCTGAAACCTGCATTTAAAAAACCAGGAGAATGTGAATCCCCGTAACAGGAAAGATTGTAAACCAGGCGCAGTCGATTCGGCACCGCAGTCCTTCTTATATATTCACCCAACATATGGGTTGAAACCCACTGATCAAAGAACCTCACCCTTCCGGGCTTACCATGAACCTGGAAAAACAAATCAACCGCCTCGTTGTGGTAATCGGCAGTCAGGCTTTGTAACAGTGACAGAAATTCAAGCCTGGTTGCCTCCTTATCCTGCAGCGCATAGATTGCCCGGTAGTGACGCTTGAGAAAACGCCTTGCTACCCCAACACCTGCCAACTCAATATATTCATAAAGCCAGCGGAAGCGGGCATCACCATGTTCCGCCAGGCAGTTTAAAACCAGCAGCGCGCGCCGCTCTACGGGAACGATCGCCTTCACCTTCTCAATCTCTCTGTTAATTGTGTTGCTCGGCATAACGACATTTCCATAATTTTCGTCTAATCCCTGCTTTCCATAGAAGAAAGATTTAAAAGATAATTAAATAGGTGAGATTGTTATGTAATAACCACAGGAACTGCCTGGATACTTTTTAGCAGTTTGAATTGAATTTAGGATGGCAAGTTAACTATTTGTAATTTTATTCCAATATCGACACCTGGAACAAGCAGCCGCCCTTTTTTAAAACAACAATGTTAAAACCGCGGGGGAATGTGTATAATAGAAAAAACACCTGGGAGATGCTATGTGGGATTCAAAATTATTTAAAACAGGAATTGGAATTCTTTTACTTTTCTCGATAATTTATATTGGCAGCCAGATCACTTTCGTGTTTCAACCCATAATTATCGCTATTGAAGCGCTTTTTTTCTCCTTCATTATCTCAGGGGCCCTCTTTTATATAACATTTCCGTTTGTTGACTGGCTGCACAACCGAAAGGTTCCGCGCCCGGCGGCCATAGGAATTGTTTACCTTTTATTCCTCGGGCTGCTCGTCCTTTTCGTTCTAACGCTCGGTCCAATCCTGCAACAGGAATTTATCAAGTTAGCCGAAAGCATGCCTGAAAAAATCGTAGAAGCCCGTACGTTTCTCAAAACCCTGGAAGAGAGCGCTCTTTTTGCCCAACTGGTCGATCTGGAAGCACTTAACATAGATAACATTGCCAACCAGATTGCCAATTCTGTGAGCAGGGCTATTACTCAGATCGCAACCAGTGTAGCCTATATAGTTGATTTTACTGCCAATATATTTATAACTATTGTGATCATTCCCTTTCTACTCTATTACATGTTAAAAGAAAAAGGGCGGAATACTTTACCGGGATTTGTTAACCGTAACGCCCCCCATGGCTATGCCGACAATATCAACAGTGCCCTGGCCGAGATGAACAGGCTCTTGAGCTCTTACGTCCAGGGCCTGGGGATTGTTTGCCTCTGCGTTGGAATCCTCGCCTATATCGGTTTCCAGATTATCGGCCTCGAATATGCCTTGATCCTATCAATTTTCATCATGATTACCAATGTGATTCCTTTCCTGGGTCCTTTTATAGGCGCGATTCCGGCGGTTATCGTCGGGATCCTTGAATCACCTCTGCTGATGCTCCTGGTCATCTTGGTTATTGTAGCTGTTCAGCAGTTGGAAAGCCTGCTTATTTCACCCCAGATCATGGGCCGAAAACTGGCTTTGAGTCCGCTGGCAATTATTCTCATTGTCCTTGTCGCCGGCCGTTTGGGAGGGTTGTTGGGTATTATCCTGGCTATTCCGGTTTTTACGGTATTTAAAATAATTGCCGCGCACATTTATGAATATATTCAGCTCAACAGGAAAGAGGATGTTTAGATTATAGATAAGAATTAATCTTTAATAAAGGAGAATCTATCATGGCTAAAAAACCTGTGGCTTCAATTGAAATGGAAAACGGAGCTGTTATCAAAATCGAACTTGATATTGAGAGCGCCCCCAACACGGTCAGGAATTATATTGCCCTGGCCAATGCCGGCTTTTATGACGGCCTTAACTTTCACCGGGTAATTCCCGGTTTCATGATCCAGGGGGGATGCCCCCTGGGCTCCGGAACCGGTGGCCCGGGTTACAAAATCAAGGGAGAATTTTCTGCAAACGGGTACGAGAATAAACTCAAGCACAAGCGCGGCACCCTCTCAATGGCCCGTTCACAGGACAATAACTCGGCAGGCTCCCAGTTCTTTATCACGGTTGAAAACGCAGATCACTTAAACGGGCAGTATGCCGCCTTTGGAAAGGTTATCGAAGGAATGGGTGAGGTGGACAAAATTGTTTCCGTGACAAGTGATCATCGTGACAAACCATTAGAAGAACAAAAAATCAAAAACATATCTATAGATACTTTTGGCGTTGAATATGAACCGCCGGAAAAAATATAAGGATCAGGTAAAATCTCAACCCCCTGCGGCAGGCAGGGCAATGAATTCTTCCATGGTCACTATATCAAAGCCCTTTTCTCTTAATCCGTCTATAATCGGCCCAAGCGCTTCGACAGTTGGCCGACGGCTGGAACCCTCACTGCTTAACAGGGAACCGCTGTCATGAAAGAGGATAATATCTCCTGCGGATGTCCTGTCAACTACGCGCCTGATCACTCCGGCTGTGGTTGCCCGGGGATGCCAGTCCTGTGATGAAAGACTCCAGAGAACCAGCACTTGCCCTAAAAGCTTGG
>PWUG01000030.1 GCA_003562605.1 Syntrophomonadaceae bacterium
GGCCTGATCAATGTCCTGGACCAGGTAAAAAACAAGGAAAACCAGGGCCAGTATGATCCAGGCCCGGGTTAACAAGTCCATCGATAATGCAGTTAAACCGCGCAGCAACTGCTGAACGTTGCCTGGAGCCTGCCTGATGAACTGGTTGGAATACTCTATAAATGTTTCGGTGAGCTGCAGGTTGAAACGCTGGTCCAATTCTTCCAATTCTGCTATCAGCGCCGGTAAATCCTGAATGAATTCTGAAGTCAGGAATATCAACAACTGTCTAACTTCGATGATTAATCCGGGAATCAGCAGGTAAAATAACAGGGTTATAGCAACCAGTATAATCAGGGAGGATATCATAGCTGCCAACAGGGGTTTGAACCTGATACTGATCAGAAAAGCAACCAGTGGGTTTATTATGTAGACAATAAAGACAGCGATAATAAAGATTGAGATGATTGGTGCCAGCTGAACCAGGGACCAAATCAAAATAAAAACTGCGGCGGCGAATAAGACTATTTTCAGTGCCAGGCGAGTTTCCCGATCTTCAAACACGGTAAAACTCCTTCTATGATTTTTTGTTGAGCAAATATAGCCAGTTTGTTAGAATTTTAGCCAAGTTCATTGTACCATATATTGCTGTTTAAAAAAAGTGAAGTTTCCAAAGGAACTTCCTCTGAATAAGTAGAAAGAATGATACAATACAAATTGTGAAATGAGGTTAAGCTTTGGTTGAGGTTAATTTTGTGCACCTGCACTGTCACAGTGAATATAGCCTTCTAGACGGCGCAGCAAGAGTCGACAAGATGATCAGCAGGGCTGCCGAACTGGGTATGCCTGCCCTGGCCGTAACTGATCACGGAACGATGTTCGGGATTATTGATTTTTACCGGGCTGCAAAAGCGGCCGGGGTCAAGCCTGTACTGGGCTGCGAGATATATGTTTCCCATCGATCCCGTTTCCAAAAAGAAGCAAAAAGGGATGATTCGCAGTACCACCTGGTTCTGCTTGCAGAAAATAATACCGGCTATCGAAACCTGATGCGCCTTGTCTCTGCAGGATACCTGGAAGGATTCTATTATAAGCCGCGAGTTGACCGGGAGCTGCTGGAAGAATGCAGTGAAGGCCTTATCGCCCTTAGCGCGTGCCTGGCCGGAGAAATACCGACGATGATAATTAATGGGCAGATCGATAAAGCCCGTGAAGCAGCCTGTTATTACCGCGATCTATTTGGACCTGATAATTTTTTCTTAGAGCTACATGATCACGGTATTCCGGAACAGAAAGCTGTCAACAAAGTCCTGGCAGAGATTTCAAAGCAAGAAGGTATTCCGCTTGTTGCCTCCAACGATGTCCATTACCTCTCAAGGGAAGATGCTTTTGTCCACGATGTTCTCCTTTGCATCCAAACCGGTAAAACTGTAGATGAAACTGATCGGATGAAGTTTGAATCGCAGGAGTTTTATTTCAAAACAGCCACCGAAATGGCCAACCTTTTTTCCTTATACCCCGAGGCGATCAGCAACAGCCTCCGCATTGCGGAACGCTGCAATGTGGAAAAAGATTTTTCCCAGAGGCACCTGCCCGAATTCAGCCTGCCCGATGGGGTTGATCCGAATATTTACCTTAAAGAACGATGTTATGAAGGTATGAGGTCACGTTATCAAGATATAACTCCGGAGATGGAGGAGAGGCTTGATTATGAGCTTCGGGTAATCCAGCAGATGGATTACTCCAACTATTTTTTAATTGTCTGGGATTTGATTGAGTATGCCAAAAAAGAGAAGGTTCTTGTCGGCCCGGGACGTGGCTCGGCTGCCGGCAGCCTTGTTGCTTATTGCCTTGGCATTACCAATATAGAGCCGTTGCAGCACAGCCTCTTATTTGAACGTTTCCTGAACCCGGAAAGAATTTCGATGCCTGACATCGATATCGATTTTTGTGATGATAAGCGAGACCGGATTTTGCAGTATGTCTGCGATAAATATGGCCAGGAGCGTGTTGCACAGATTATTACTTTCGGAACAATGGCCGCAAGGGCGGCAGTACGTGATGTCGGGAGAGCGCTGGCTATTCCCTATGTAGAAGTTGACAAGATTGCAAAGCTGATTCCAATGGAGCCTAAAATGACTATTGCCAGGGCTCTAAAGCAGAGTAAGGAACTGCAGACACTTTATAAGGAGGAAACCTACCGGCACCTGCTGGATACATCGATGGCCGTCGAGGGAATGCCCCGCCATGCTTCGACCCATGCCGCCGGGGTAGTAATAGCCAGGGAACCGCTTGTTAACTATGTGCCACTGTATAAGACTGCTGACAGCGCAGTGGTGACCCAGTTTCCGATGGGCACACTCGAAGATCTCGGCCTGTTGAAAATGGATTTTCTCGGTTTGAAAACACTGAGTATAATCGGCGAGGCTCTTGAGAATATCGAAAAAAGACATAATATATTGATAAATATTGATCAAATACCGCTTGATGACTGTGCAACTTATGAAATGCTCTCGCAAGGCGAAACTACGGGGACTTTCCAGCTGGAGAGCACGGGTATGCGGTCAGTGCTTCGGGAACTGCTGCCAAATAAATTTGAAGATATAATTGCCGTGGTTGCCCTGTACCGTCCGGGCCCGATGGAGCAAATCCCGGTTTTTATCCAAAGCAAACACGGGAAGAAACAGATCAAATATGCCCATCCTGTTCTCGAACCGATTTTAAATGAAACTTACGGGGTAATAGTTTACCAGGAGCAGATTATGGAAATAGCCGCACGCATGGCCGGCTTTACCCTGGGGCAGGCTGATTTGCTGCGCCGGGCAATCGGCAAAAAGAAGTTACAGATTCTCGATGAACAACAGGAACTGTTTATCAGCGGCTGCATGAATAACGGTTATTCGAAAGACCTGGCTGTTAAAATCTATGACCTGATTCTGAAGTTTGCCTCTTACGGGTTCAACAAGTCGCATGCTGCTGCTTACGCCCTGATTGCATACCAAACAGCCTACCTGAAAGCTAATTACCCGACAGAATATATGGCGGCCCTGATGACAGTATATTATTCCAACAGTGATAAAGTAGCCCTCTACATAGCAGACTGCAGGCGCATGGGTATCGAAGTTCTGCCGCCTGATATCAATGAAAGCGAAACTCATTTTACAGTGGTTGGCGAAAAGAGGCTTCGCTTCGGTTTGGCCGCTGTTAAAAACGTTGGGTTGGGTGCGATAGATTCAATAGTCAGGGCCAGGCAGGAGAAGCCCTTTGCTTCGATGCGTGATTTTGTATCACGCATCGATTTGCGCTCCTGCAACCGCAAGGGCTTGGAGAGCCTTGTTAAGTGCGGAGCTTTCGATTCACTCGGCGGCCACAGGGCGCAGTATCTGGCGGTTTTAGAAGATATGCTGGCCCAGGGCCAGGCGATCCAGCGTGAGCGGGAGAACGGACAATTATCGATGTTTTCATTAATGGAGACAAGCGTTCAGGAAGAACTGCTTACCGATAACCTTCCCGCAATAGGGCCTTTTACCGATAAAGAAAGGCTCTCTCTGGAAAAAGAGATGCTCGGTCTTTTTATCTCAGGCCATCCGCTTGAGCCTTACCGGGCCGTTTTGGAAAGAATGCCGAAATTGATCAAATGTGCCGAACTGGGCGATGTAGGCGATAACCGCCAGGTGCAGGTAGGCGGCATTATCGTTGCTGTCCGCAGGTTTTATACTAAAAAAAATAAACAGATGGCTTTTGTAAAGCTCGAAGATCTGACCGGAGGGGTTGAACTGGTTATATTCCCCGATCTATTCGAGCGGCAGTCTGCGGTGCTCGAGGAAGATAATCTGGTCTTAGTCGAAGGCCGGACAGACTTCAAGGAAGAGGAAGATGTCAAGATAATTGTTGAATCATTGAAACCGTTAAACAGAGAACAGAAGTATTTCCGCCTGATCATTGCTGAGAACCACGATCGAAAAGTTCTGGAAAGTTTAAAAGATACGCTCGTTGCAGAAAATGGTGAAGTCCCGGTCTGCCTGTATTTCAAAAAAGACAAGAAAACGCTGATGCTCGAAGAAGAGTACTGGGTTCGAGATCATCCTGCCTCTCGTGAACGCCTGGAAAACCTTCTTGGACCGGGTTCTGTTATTGAATATGCCGGACACGGTGAATCAAAACAACCTGCAGGGGAGAGCAGATGATGGCACCAAAAATTGCAGTTTTAACCAGCGGTGGCGATGCTCCCGGCATGAATGCTGCTATACGGGCAGTCGTACGCAGGGCTATAAATAAGGGCTATGAGGTTTGCGGGATTCAAAGAGGTTATGCCGGGCTGTTTAACGGTAATCAGCTTGTAGCGCTGGGAATTGGCTCGGTAGCTGATATTATACATCGCGGCGGCACAATTTTATTGACCGCTCGCGCACCTGAAATGTTTCAACCTGAGAATCAGGATAAAGCGGCGGCGTTTTTAAAGGCGGAAGGTGTCGATGGACTTGTGATTATTGGTGGCGAGGGCACTTTTCAGGGTGCGATGACCCTTGAAAAAAGAGGCATAAAAACAATCTGTGTGCCGGGGACAATTGATAATGATATTAACGGTACAGAGCTTACGATCGGATTTGATACTGCCGTCAACACGATCCTCGAAGCCGTTAACAGGCTTCGCGACACGGCTACATCGCATGAAAGGATATTTATTCTTGAAGTAATGGGCCGTCAAAATGGATACCTGGCCCTTGCTGCCGGTTTGGCCGGCGGGGCTGAATCGATCCTGGTGCCTGAAATAGAATATGATCTGGATCAAGTCAGCAGCAGGTTACTGAGAGGTATAAAGCGTCAAAAAACGCACAGCATTATTCTTGTAGCTGAAGGAGCAGCCGATGTCTATAAGGTAAAAAAAGAGATTAAAAGGCGAATTGATACAGAAATCAGGGTAACAGTTTTAGGCCATATCCAGCGCGGCGGCAGCCCCAGTGCAGTAGATCGGCTATTGGGCAGCCGTATGGGTTCAGCAGCGGTAGATTTACTGCACGAAGGCAAAAGAGGCCTCTTTACGGCAGTCAGGGGAGAAACTATTACTGCAAAGCCACTGGAAGAATGTTTTGAAACGGCCAAGCCCTTTCCGGAAGACTTATACAACCTGGCCCTGGTATTGTCAAGGTAGCAAAAAATAAATTCAGGGGTTAGGGGTTTGGGGAAAGAATTACTTTTTTCTGTATATGAATTCCGGCATATGGATTCCTTTCTCCGACACATAATTTGGGAGGTTGAGGCAATGAGGCGAACAAAAATTGTTTGCACCATCGGACCGAGTATAGATTCTGAAGAAAGGATCGAAAAGCTTATCGGGGCAGGGATGGATGTGGCAAGGCTAAACCTATCACATGGCAGCAGAGAAGATCATCTTCGCCGCCTTAAGATGATCCGGGAAATCAGTGCCGGTTTACACAGGAATATCGGGTTTTTATTCGATACACGCGGTCCCGAAGTTAGAACCGGCGACCTCGATGAGGATTATGTGGTTCTCAAAGACGGGCAGGAGTTTGTTTTGACAACAGAACCTGTTGTCGGAAACAGCCAAAAGGTTTCTGTTACTTATAAAGAACTGCACAGCGATCTAAAACCGGGCTGCATGGTTCTGATCGATGACGGCCTGATTAGTTTAGAAGTTATAGAAGTGTCCGGTCGGGAAATTTTATGCCGCGTATTACACGGTGGCGAGCTTCGCAGTTATAAAGGTTTAAATACCCCGGGAACAAGAATTAATTTACCTGCGATTAGTGAAGAAGATCACGAAGACATCAAAGCAGCCCTTGAAAATGATGTTGACTTTCTGGCTGCTTCATTTACCCGCGGCAGCGATGATATTCTTGAAATCAGGCGCCTGGTTGAAAAAAGCAGCGGCAGTATAATGATCCTGGCTAAGATTGAAAGCAGGGAAGGGGTAGAAAACTACGATCAGATCCTGGAGGTATCAGACGGTATAATGGTAGCGCGTGGTGACCTGGGGGTTGAAATACCACCGGAAGAAGTACCGTTGCTGCAAAAACATTTTATAAAAAAGTGCAATAATGTGGGCAAACCGGTAATTACCGCAACCCAGATGCTCGACAGTATGATTCGTAACCCGCGCCCAACAAGAGCTGAGGCCAGTGATGTGGCCAATGCTATTTTTGATGGCACCGATGCTGTGATGCTTTCAGGAGAAACCGCAATTGGACGTTTCCCGATTGAAGCGGTCGAAACGATGGGCCGTATTGCCGAAAGAACCGAGGAGGGGCTCGATTTTAAGAGAATTATGGAAGAATTGAGTACGACGATGAGAAAAACTGTAACCGGTGCAATCAGCTACAGCACAAGCCGTGTGGCCTATGAGTTGGAGGCAGATGCAATAATTACAGCCACGCAATCAGGTCATACTGCAAGAATGGTCTCAAAGTATAAGCCACGGGCGCCGATTGTTGCTGTAACTTCACGGAGGCAGGTCGCATCCCAACTGACTCTGACCTGGGGTGTCCATGCCGTAATATGCCCGCCGGCCAAATCAACGGATGATATGTTTCTAAGCGCAATCCAGGTTTCGCTTAATGAAGGGCTGATCAAGGACGGTAACCTGGTAGTTATTACTGCGGGTGTGCCTGTCGGAGTATCCGGAACTACGAACCTGTTAAGAGTTGAAACGGTGGGGGAGGTTATCGTGAGAGGAACCGGTATCGGAAAATCGGCAATAAGCGGTACTGCCCGCATAGTGAAAAATGAAAGTGATCTTGAAAAATTTAAAGAAGGCGAGATCCTGATTACCGGATCTACCAACAGTAATTACATGTCGGCCATAAAAAAAGCGGCAGTCCTGGTTACAGAAGAAGGCGGCCTTACGTCGCATGGAGCGATCGTAGCGATTAACCTCGGCAAACCAGCTGTAGTCGGTGTGGAGCAGGCTGTAGAGATAATTAAAACCGGTGAGATTATTACTGTCGATGCCATCAGGGGCCAGATCTACCGGGGCAAAGCAAATGTACTTTAAGCTAATGTATACCTGCAAAAATATTCCAATCCGGGAGAAGAAGCGCATTGAAAAGAAACCAGGCAACTGTAAGGGTTCGTTACGAGGAAACCGATCAAATGGGCGTCGCCTACCATGCTAAATACTTAGTCTGGTTTGAGATTGGCAGGACGGAACTAATGAGAAGCATCGACCTCCCATATATCGAATTTGAAAAAAGCAAGCTGTTCCTGCCGGTGCTCAAGGCTTATTGTGAATATAAGCATGCAGCCAGGTATGACGATGAGTTAACAATCAAAACAAGGCTCGAAAGTCTGCAGAACGTTCGCCTGACTTTTAATTACGATATTTTTCGAGAGGGTAAGCTTATAGCCCGGGGTTATACTGAACATGCCTTTATGAATGAGAAGGGTCGTCCGGTAGCTTTGAAAAAATTCAGCCCATTTTTATGGAACAGATTATGCCAGGCCCTGGGCAATCTCAGAGACTGAAGTGAGGGGAAAAATGGAAAACGTAAAAGATACAATCGGTATTGTTTATGATCCGGACTACCTGGTCCATACGCAGGGGCAGCACCCGGAACGAAAAGAGAGGCTTGAGCATATCATTGCTGCATTGGAACAAGGCGGGGTGGCTGATTACATCAAGATGTTTGATCCAGAGCCTGCCGGTATTGAAGATATCGCTTTAGTTCATGACACTGATTATATCCGCTCAATTGAGGAAGCATGCCTGTCCGGTAAAAGATTTTTGGATATGGACACATACATTGTCCCTGAATCTTACAGGATTGCACTTCTGTCTGCCGGCGGTGTTTTAACCGGATTGAAAAAGGTAATGGATGGTACTATACGTAAAACTTTTGCCCTTAATCGTCCGCCGGGCCATCATGCAGAGAAGAACAGGGCTATGGGTTTTTGTCTTTTTAATAATATTGCCATTGCAGCTTCTGCAGCCCGGCGTGATTTTGGTTTGAAGAAAATCGCCATTGTTGACTGGGATGTTCACCACGGCAATGGTACACAGCATGCCTTTGAAAATGACCGGGAAGTATTATTTATTTCAACTCATCAGAGTCCTGCTTATCCGGGAACAGGCCGCCTGCAGGAAGTCGGATATGGTGACGGGGAGGGTTTTAGCGTCAATATCCCCTTGCCTGCCGGTTGTGGCGATGTAGAATATGCTCTCTTTTTTGATCAGGTGATCATACCGGTGCTTGATCAATATAAGCCGGAACTGATACTTATTTCCTCGGGACATGATGCTTACCGCCAGGATCCCCTGGCGGGAATGTCTTTGACTCACGGGGGATTCTATTACATGGCAGAAGTGCTGGCAGCTGCCGCTGATCGATGGACCGGCGGAAAAGTCCTGCTCTGCCTGGAAGGCGGCTATCACCTGCAGGGGCAGGCCGGGGCTGTTATCCAGGTGTTAAATGCCATGGGCAGGTGGGGACTTCCTATTACAGAGCACGCACCGGACCTGGAACCTGGTAAACTGGCTCAACAACGCCTCCGGGAAGTGCTTGAAGTGCAGAGCGCGTACTGGAATCTTTAGTGCTACCATTTTAAACAACCACTATTTATATTGCGCCGGTTATTCGTGAAGCTTTTTTGAAAGCTTAGGGATGCAGGCAGGGGATTTACTGTTAAGTGAGGTTAAAAGATCCATTTACCAGGCACCTCTACCCGGTGTGATATCATATTATTCGACAAAGATGATTTTTGTACCTGCCTGTAAATGGAATTTCTTTAAATTATTTTTTCAAAGAGCAAGGGTACGGAAGGTCAGTTATAAACTTTACCCCCTATTGAAAACCTGGGGCATACCATCTACGCTTTGATAGTAACCTGCTTTTTGTTGATCGCCGAGGTTATAGTTAAACATTTGTTCAAAGCAAATTATAAATTCCTGCTAATATTTAATTGTTGAAATACTCAACACAGAGGAGTATATTGATACTGTAAAGCTTGTAAGTCATTGGCTGTTAACTTAAGAAATCTGCAGCAGGAGTTGTTTATTTGCCTGATAGGCGCAAAGCATTTAACCCGGCACAAGTTCTGGCATCAGGTTTTCTGGGCATAATTGTGATAGGCTCATTACTCCTATACTTGCCGCAGTCCTATGTAGAGGCTGATATTGCTTACATCGACGCCTTGTTTACTGCTACTTCGGCAGTATGTGTGACCGGCCTGGTAGTAGTTGATACAGGCACTTTTTATACCCCTTTGGGACAGGGCATTATCATGATCCTAATATTTTTAGGCTCTCTTGGTATCATGACCATGACTACACTGATTTTTGTCTTTTTGGGACGAGAAATCTCATTGAGAGATCGTCTGGTTGTCAAGGAAGCTTTGAATCAAGAATCTATGTCCGGGCTGGTCACACTGGTCAGAGTAGTATTCCGGATAGCCTTGTTTTTTGTCGTGTTGGGGACAGTATTTCTCAGTTTTCGATTTATCCCCGATTTTGGATATGGTCAGGGGTTTTTCTTTGCGCTGTTTCATTCTGTTTCTGCTTTTGGCAATGCCGGATTCGATCTGTTTGGCAATTACAACAGCCTGACCCTTTTCCCTACAGATTATCTTGTAAACGGGACAATCCTGGCCCTTTTCATCATCGGCGGCCTCGGATTCACGGTAATCCTTGAGTTGATTAGATTTTTCCGTTACCGAAAACGACTTTCCCTGCACAGCCGCCTGGTTTTGGTGGTTTCTGCGTTCCTGCTGGTTAGCGGAACTATCTTTATCTTTTTCCTTGAACACAATAATCCGAATACAATGGGTAACCTGTCAGGTGGGGCCAAAGTTTTTACGGCGCTATTTACATCAGCAACGGCTCGTACTGCTGGTTTCAGTGTTTTGGATACGGGATTGTTAAATCATTCATCTTTGCTTATTTTAATGATTCTGATGTTTATTGGAGCTTCACCGACATCTACCGGTGGAGGAGTGAAAACGACTACTTTTAGTGTCGTTCTGATTACCCTGATCAGTATGATCAGGGGCAGACATGAACCGGTCCTATTTTTGCGTCGTTTGCCGATTAGTAATATAATGAAGGCTATATCGATTGTAATTGCGGCGGCGGCATTAGTATTTATAGCTACTTTTGTATTAACATTGGTCGAGAATCAGGATTTCCTTTCTATGTTTTTTGAAGCGTTTTCGGCTTTTGGGACAGTTGGACTCTCATCAGGGATAACACCCGAATTCAGTAATCCCGGCAAGATTACACTGATTATCACTATGTTTTGTGGAAGAATTGGGCCGGTCACCCTGCTGGTTGCCCTGACTCAGAAAAAGCCTAAAGATGACACAGTAAGATATCGGGAAGAACATTTGATGATCGGATAGTTTACAGCATAAAGTGGAGTTGTATAAGCAGGTCATAAATTAGGGCTGAGCAACAATGTTTAATCAAACAAACTTTATATTTATCTTTCGGCAGAGTGTAATCGTTCTGTTACTAACCCTGATGGCAACCTTGCTGTCTTTTGTAATAAAAAATCTTGGTTTTACCGAAGTAAATATTGTCATAGTATATATATTATCCGTATTACTTGCCTCTCGCTATACAAGAGGCTTTATCTATGGGATTTTTACTTCCTTTATAGCCACCCTATCTTATAATTTCTTTTTCACCGAGCCTGTTTATACCTTTACCGTGTATGACAAATCTTATATCTTTACTTTCATAATAATGCTGTTAGCATCATTATTCTCAAGTACACTGACCAGCAATCTGATAAATGCCAAAGAAAGAGCCAATATACAGGAAAAACAAGCGCAAACCTTATATGAAATTACCAGCTCGTTTGCAAAAACAAGGGGTATTCAAGAAGTTATTAACGTTTCTATGCGATGCTTGTCTGAACTTTATGAATGTGACGTAATTTGTGTACTGACAGAAGAAAGAAAAAATATGTTAGGAACAATTAAGCTTCGAAAAAATACAGGGGATTTCATATATGGTGAACTTGAACAAGCTCAATTAAACAATTTTATTGCTCAATATTGCTCAATCCCTATTAAGGTGCAAGGTAATCGTGTATGTATTTTTTACCTTCCGAAGGAATTGGACAATATAAATCAGGAAAGCCGGTATTTGTTGGATTCGATATTCATGCAAATAACAATAGCAATGGATCGCGAATATCTATCTAAAGATAAAGAAACGGCTAAAATAGAGGCTGAACAAGAAA
>PWUG01000181.1 GCA_003562605.1 Syntrophomonadaceae bacterium
AATTGTAAACCTGGCTAATATATATCTATCTCAGTTAAAAAAAGTCTTAGTTCAGCTGCCCCGACAGCCAACCCTCTTACTTCTGCAGGATCGCTGTTTCGCAACGTGGCAAATATAACACCGATCACCTCGCCACGATCGTTGAATACCGGGCTGCCGCTGCTCCCCGGGTAAATTAATGCTTCAACAACCAGCAAAGGCGCTTCGCGTCCCCTGTTTTCCCGATATCCGGCCAGGGTTCCCATATTGGCAATACGAACGAATTGCAGTGGATTGCCAATAACGAGAACTTCTTCTCCAGGCAAAACAGGAGCGTCGGAAATTGATACAGTAGGCAGATTTTCCGCCTGCAATCGAAGGACTGCCAGATCAACATGAGGAGAGACAACCCACTCATGCACCCTATAGGTTCCCAATCCCGGGAAAGAAACCCTTACCGAAATGGCATTTTCGACCATATGCCGGTTAGTAACAACCAGCCCATCCGGCTGAAGATTAAATCCGCTGCCGCGCCGCTGCCCTGATCCTGAACGGCTTTCGACATAAACCTGGACTACCGAATCTCTTAATTCTTCAACCAGGGGATCTCCGGAAAGAGCCCATGACTCCCGCAGGAAAGTAAATGCTGGGTCCCCAAAAACAGACAACCAGCGTCCGGTAACAGTAAAAAGAAATATTAAGGCCAGGAAAAGGGCAACCGCTCCCAGGAACAAACGACGGGTCCGGAACCAACCGGTACGATCATCTACCCGGACCTGACCTTCATGGCCTTCATATTTACGGTTGATCTCTTCAATCAACTCACGATCGAGATCCTCACGATTTTTACGGTTAACTACTGCTCACTCCCTTGAACTGGCACGGCGAACTTGGCGATATTTTAAGTACTTACATTTTAACACACCCTCTGATTGTTAATGCCAATTGCTGAAGGTATAATGATAATATCAGTTAATGGAGCAGATGATAATGAGAAATAACAAAGACAAAAAACCTTTTAGATCGGGAGATCGAAAAAAATTGGAAAATAAAATCCACCGGGCCCTCGTTGAAGCACGCAATGCCCGTCACCGCGGCGACGAAGAAACAGCCCGGGCCATAGTTCGTAAGATTATGTCTGAGGCGGCCCCGGCAGCTTACGAGGCCAGCAAGGAAGGCGCCTTTAACTGGGTTGTCGAAGCTCTGAAACCGCTCGATGAATTGCTGCTACCCGATGATCCGGAGGAGTAATCCGGAAATCTTAAACCGGCTAAAAAGCAAAAATTGCAACCAAAATTGCTATGATTACTACAACCGGAATGATAATCAGGATCACGAACTGGAGAAAATAAGCAAGGATGCTCATTCCTGTAGAGAGACCATGACTCTCCCTGATTCCCAGGATCATGAGAACAAGAACCCATATTGACAGGGCGAAGCTGACCAGGCCGCTGATAATCATGCCGAAAAGGCCAAGAAAACCAGCTACAAAGGTAACCGGCACGGCAATAATCATCGGGAAACCGGCAAAAGCATATGCGGAAAATAGATTCCAGTATCCGCCCTGCCCGCCGAACAGGCGGGCAAAAAAATGGATCAGCGCCGTTGAAACAAAGATCGAAGCAATGCCGAACAATATTGCTGCAGTTAAAATTAACGGAATGGGGATAGTCATGCCGAATTCAAACATTACTTCATCAATGGCATCATAAGCCTGTTGGCTGTAAAAAGAAGCAGCAGCAGTAAGGAAGGTAACCCCAATATAAACCAGGAAAGCCCATCCTGCCGGCCTTTCACGGGCTATTTCGTTTAAAGTCGGCACAGGCCTGGTAATTACACCATAGAGCCAGTCAAATATTTTATCACCCATATCACAGCCTCCTTATATCCTCCCGGTAATATTTAAGCAATCTTAACTATTTTACCGCACCTGGTAACGAATATCAGGCGGCATCCCTTCCCGCAGCATGTTGAGCATGATCAATTCGGGGCTGCCCAGGGCTTTCTCAAACAGAGACAATACACGGTAACCATAGTCAAACAGCTGTGTAAACATTGAGGGCTGAGGAAATTCATAACGAACCGGGTTTTTCAAATCATTTAGTTCAGCTAAGTATTCAATTGCCTCATCAATTCCGCCGAGCCGATCCACAAGTCCCAGTTCAAGAGCCTGGCTGCCGAGGTAGATCTGGCCGGTGGCCAGTTCACGCACTTCTGCTATACTCATTCCCCTGCCCTCGGCTACATCTGCTACAAACTGATTGTAGGCTTCGTCCGAAATCTCCTGCATGATCAGGCGTTCTGCTTCGGTAAGGTTACGGCTGAACATATCTTTATGCTCTCCTGACTTGAATGTTTCCACTTCAATACCGAGCATTTCGTAAAGCCCATCCATATTCATCAGGGTGCTGATCACCCCGATGGAACCGGTCATTGTTCCCGGCTGGGCTACAATGCCCTGGGCCGGAGCAGAAATGTAATACCCTCCGGATGCTGCCATGTCGGCCATTGAAACAACAATCGGTTTTTTAAAATCCCGGACCATGGCGGCGATCTCCTGTGAGGCCGCTATTGATCCTCCCGGGCTTTCAACCCTTAAGACAACACCCTCGATCGAGCTGTCAACCGCGGCGCGCTGAAGCTGGTTACGGACAAGGCGGGGGGAGATCCCACCAGATAAGAATCCGCCCTGTGTTTCCTGGATAGACCCATATAAGCTGATCACGACAATTCGGTTTTCCCCAACCCTTAAAGGTGTCCGTCCGGGGACGCCTTCACCCAGAAAGGGCAGTGCGATAACTGCAAGTACCGAAATCACGACCAGGGAAATTATTATTACTTTCCTTTTATTCACTGCTAACCACTCCCGGCGATTTATTTAATCGAATTCCCATCTAACTTTGACAGCTCTTCAAGTTATTCCTGCTCTAA
>PWUG01000075.1 GCA_003562605.1 Syntrophomonadaceae bacterium
ATCCGTAATGGGTAAACTCCTCATTAATCAAGCTGTCGCAGTCCTTCCGCATCTTATCTATCCTTGCTTCGTCAGCCTCCTCCAGGGCTACAACCTGCTCTGGTGTCAGGCGCTCGGCCCTTATCTCTTCATTACGCAAAGGGTCCCCGTCAAAGCGCAGGTGTATTTGCGGGTCGAAGCGGAAGAAATCCTTGGTCCTTTCTCTGCAGAATGTACCAATCGCCTCCTGCTCGTGCAGGTTCGACTTGAGCGCCATGGCCTTTAAGCGGATCCGCACCCCGCTCTCTTCAAGCAGCTCCATCCCCTTCATAAATTTAGCAAATGACCCGGGCCGGCGTGTCACCGCCTCGAAAGTTTCTTTGGTAACACCATAAACGGTAATTTCAATATCCCGGGGCGGATACTTGCTGAACAGCTCGATATGCTCTTTATTGATCATGGTAGCGTTGGTGAAAACAGAGACAAGCAGGCCCAGGCGTTTGAGACCCATATAAATCTCGGCAAAATCAGGGCGCAAGAGCGGTTCGCCGCCGGTAACCAGGCACCACATCGCCCCCATATCGACCGCCTGGTGGGCGATGCTTAAGATTTCTTCTACCGTCATCTCTTTAGCCTGAGCCTCTTTATCCCCGGCCGGCAGGTTGATATAGCAGTGGCGGCAGTTCATGTTGCAGCGGGCGGTGATTTCCAGGTCAAAAGAAAGGGGAATTCTTTTATCTTTTAGCTTGTCCCAGAGGGGAAACTGCTGAATATCAATTCTCTCCGTCATAAACTTACCTCTCAGTCTTTAACGGCAAGTATGCCCCGCTTAACCATTTCAGTGGCAAACCCGAGGACATCTTTTTCAATTTCACCTTCGGGAGAAGAAAATTCCTCGGTCAGAACTCTGACTACCTGCCCTAAGGTCAATTCTCCATCTATCTTCTGCCAGATAGCCTTACCGGTCTCATTTAAGGTATATAGTTCGTCGTCAGCATCACCGATACCGGCCACCAGCGGCACGATGATCATATCGCCTTCTATTTCGCGGGCAACCACGTTTTCCGAAATAACACATACAGTATCTAATGTAACCCTGGTTTCCAAAAAATCACCTCAATTTTTTTTGCATCACAATTTGCCGCCGACCGGTTTTCTCTTTTTCCTCCTCTAACAGGGGCTCGAGGGCAGGAAGGATAGTGGGAGCAAACCCTAGTTTGCGATCAAGGTTTATTGCGCGTTTATTGTCATTATATACAACCAGTAATAACTCAGAAGCACCCTTTAATTCTGCCTCTTCTATACAGCGTCTGACAAGCTTTTCACCAATACCCAAACCCCTGTAAAGTCCCCAGACCTGAAGTGAAAACAACCAGTAACCGGTCCAGGGGTAATTATCCTCAGGGTGGTAAACTAGTTGAGCAAAGCCGGCTAATTTATTTTTGGTGGTGGCAACAAAATTTGTAACGTTCGGATTAGGTTCCTGCGGAAAGTACGCTGCACCCGGATTAAAGCGACGGTGAACCGTTTCCATATCGCTTTCCGTTGCTTCAGCTATTATAACAGGCAGCATTAAACGCCTGGCAAGTTTGCGGTAAAGAGATAAACCCTGAAGCTGGCGCAGAAGATAGCCGGCGGTGCGGCGTGGTAAAAGCCAGATTGTTTTTAAGAAAACCAGGCCGGATCTAAAACTTAAGAAGGCAATAAATTTGCTGCCGGCCACAAGGCGTACTTTTCGTCCATTGCGCTCCACACGGGTTACCCTACCGATGATCCTATCCTCTGTCACCAATCCGTCAGTTTCCGGACAGTTATCCCCCTTAAGCAGCCAACCAGCCCCAGTATGCTTAACAATACGGTGAATAACCAGCATGCCGTTTTCGGGGTGACTGAAAGCAACAACCTGGCCGACACTTAAAGGTTTTTTATTAAGCGGTGCAATTGTCAGCACATCCCGGTCCCGTATAAATGGTGACATGCTGAAACCGCGAACCGTAGTCCTAAGCGGCACCCCCCGCTCTTCCATTCCCCGCAGCAGTTCCAGCTGCGCCGGGTTGGAGAGGCGCAATTCGTCGCCAATTGAAACATAACCGGTAAGAGGCTTTTCTGGCGGAAAATCAAGAGGCGAATTAATTCTAGTAATATCATTATTTTTCACAGTGTACTTGTCCCCAAAGCATTCTGGTTTAACTACTCAACTCCTGACTGCAAGTAATCCTCGTCGGACCATTTCAGAAGCAAAGCTGATGACATTCATTATATTTCCATATTTCTAAAAAAACTCCTGCAGACAGTTTTCTATTATCTTGTTAAGGGTTTTTTTACTATCAAGTTCTTGCAAGATCGCTTTTACCATTCGTTCGGAGTGTTGAAATCATCACCTGAATCGGCAAGGCTGGCAACTAACGGAAGAATAATCATGTCACCTTTTATCTTCCGGATGACCACATCCTGAGAATAAAAATATATGACGTATTAGTTTGTTTCGTCCCATTATACAAACTGCAATAAATATACAAACTGCAATAAAGTATTTTCCATAAAAAAGAGTGAGCAGTTGGGCTTAGCCACTCTACACACTCTTAAACCAGTAGTAGTATATTCGATAGGTTTTTATAATTCAGTTTTTTGACGAAGAATCAAGCAATAACATCTAATTTATTAAAAAACAATAAAAAATAATATCTAACTTGTACCAACGACACTACAAATTTGTCCACCTGTGTTTACACAAGCACCTACCCCAGCCCCATGTGGTCCTGAAGAATTTGATGTTTTACAATTCCCTAAAACCACTTCCTCCGGATTACTGCGCACCAATACAGTCATTTCCGGTTTTTGCCATGCTTTATTTTTACAACTCATATAAAAACCTCCCAAAAAAAAGGTAAAATTCTAAATCATAGCCTTATGCCTGTAATAACGGTATCA
>PWUG01000339.1 GCA_003562605.1 Syntrophomonadaceae bacterium
CCTTTAAACCCATCAGGGCCAGAGTTTCTAAAACCAGGTTTACGACACGGTCACCGTTGCGAAAATGGTGATGGAATGAAACAGTCATCCCGTCTTCCAGCCCGCATTCCCTGACCGCTGTCTTGATATCGGGCAGTATTTTTTTATCTCCGGGCAGATTTTTACCAGTGTAAGCCTGCGCCTTACAGGGCGAAGGAACACTGCTATGAGGGGAAGCGTAGGACACAACTTTTCTATAGCCGGGAATTTCCCCGGGAATGACACGGCCCACCCCGTTAGTGATCATCGCCTTCCACCTCCCGGGCCAATTCAACCAACTGCCTGGCTCTTGCAACCACCGGTGCATCGATCATCGCCCCATCGAAGGTAATGACTCCCCTGCCTTTACTTGCCGCTTCTTCGGCAGCCCGCAGGATGCGCCTGGCCTTTTTAACCTCTGCCGGATCCGGCCGGAAGACTTCACGGATAACCGGTACCTGTTTCGGTGACAAAGATGCCTTGGCCGTAAAACCAATTTCACGGGCCTGCACGGTGTCCCGGCGCAGCCCCTCCAGGTCATCAACCTGCAGGTATGGTGTATCAATCGGTTGAACGGCTGCAGCATAGGAAGCAAGGGCAACTACATGCCTGGCATGCCGGATTTCATGGCCTGAGGCTGTACGCTTAAGATTCATTTCTGTGGACAGGTCTTCCGCACCAAGCATAATTCCGACAACGCGCTTTGAAGCCACCGCTGTCTCATATGCCATTTGCAGCCCCCGCGCAGTTTCGATCAAACAGATAATATCCGGGCAGCTGTCACCCATAAGTTGTTCAGTTAGCCTTATCTCATGAGGTTCGGCTTTGGGTATAATGATTAAACGGACAATTCCACTATGCACAACCATGGCAAGATCATCACGTCCCCATGGTGATGTGAGTGAATTAACCCTTACTGCCAGTTCTTTTCTGCCGAATGACTCCTCTTTCAGCACCCGTTCCAGCAAACTGCGGCTGTTCTCCTTTTTTCCCTGAGCGACAGCATCTTCCAGGTCAAATATCAGGGTGTCGGCAGTTGAGGCCGCCGCCTTGGGAAAATATTCCTGCCTGTCTGCAGGGACAAATAGCAATACTGTCCGTAATCTCTCAACCATTACAATCCCCCCGTTTTTACCCCGGCAGGAGTATAGTCCGGCAGCAAAACCGGGGACCGGCTCGTTTCAGAGATGCCTATCTGCTGTAACTGATTATGCCAGGCCCGCAGGTGCTCAACAGTCAGGCTGCCCCGCCCGGATCCTGCTTTTTCAGGAATCATCTCAAGGGCACTCCTGGCAGCTCTCCTGCCGTAAACGAAAATATCGAGCAGGCTGTTTCCGGCCAGGCGGTTCTTGCCCTGGATTCCGCCCGCAACTTCACCGGCGGCATAAAGCCCCGGTAGTGTAGTTTGAGCCTGAGCGTTAATGATCAAACCACCGTTTTGGTAATGCTGGGTTGGATAAACCAGGATTGGTTCCTGCTGGATATCTATATCATACTTTTTGAAACGCTGGTAGATGCCGACAAAATGTTTCTGAATTTCCGGGATCAGCGGAGTATCGAGCCAGACTCCTTCCAGCCCTGTCGGGGTGGTAACCCCCTTCCCTCTTTCGGAGCATTCCCTGATGCAGGCAGATGCACAGGTGTCGCGACACTCCAACTCATTGATAAACCTTTCCCCCGATAAATTGACCAGGTGGGCGCCGTGACCACGCATAACTTCGGTTATCAACTGCCCCAGGAGCTGCTCCGGCCAGACTGTCCCTGTTGGATGGTACTGAATACTGTCCATGTGAACCATCTTAGCCCCGGCACGGTAAGCAAATACCAATCCGTCAGCTGTAGCACCGTAGTGGTTGGTTGTGGGAAAACCCTGGATATGCAGCCGTCCGATGCCACCCGAGGCGAGAATTACCGCTCCTGACCGGACCACGCTGAATTCAGCCGTTTCCATATTAAATAGTACCGCTCCGCTGCAGGATCCGTTTTCGTCCAGGAGAAGATCCACAACCGGGGAAAATTCGAGGCAGGGTATTTCCCGATCGCGCATTTCATCCCTCAACACCCGCATTAATTCCAGGCCGGTAAGGTCTTTGCAGGAAAGCATACGCTTCCGTGAATGCCCCCCGCAGTGATTTACCTTCAGGCTGCCATCTGCTTCATAATCGAACATAACCCCCATATCCATAAGCCAGGAGGCAATCTCCGGACCATCCATAACCAGGGCCTTGACCAGGTCCGGAACATTGGTATAATGACCTCCGCCAATGGTGTCAATATAGTGCATATAGGGGTTATCTTCGGGACGGACTGCCGAGCAGATACCTCCTTCCGCCATCAGGGTGTTGGCATCACCGAGACGAAGTTTGGTTGCCATAAGCACATCAGCTCCAGACTGATTTGCTGTAAGGGCGGCTGCACATCCGGCGCCCCCGCCGCCGATGATTAAAATATCAGTATCATAATCAGGCTCAGACAGTTGGAGCCGGTCCGGATCAAAGATGCTATAGGATTCAAGAGCCCGGGCAAGCTCGACAGGTACCTTATCGCCCCGGTTAGGTCCGATTATAAGGGCGGACATGCCTTCGGCGCGGTAATCAGGATGAAAATCAGAAATAAGCTTGGTTCTTTCAGCGTCAGTAAGGCGCTTGATCTCCTGGGTCTTTCGGAACCCCCTTGTCGCATTAACCCGGTCTAACGTTGCCTGAAAATGTGGCGGGTATGGCATGTTAATTCCTCCTTAGATGCATTCAATATCTCTTGCTGCATAAAGCTTCTGCAATTCTTCCTGGTTCTGTCCAATTAATGCATCGATCTGATCGCTATAAACTCCCTGTCCAATCTCCTCAATACGGGCCCTGACATATTCAGGCCTGGGTAACGCG
>PWUG01000067.1 GCA_003562605.1 Syntrophomonadaceae bacterium
CTGATGGGGTAATGGATCAACCCTTGCAATAGATAAGCTAAAGTAGGGATCGTATTCATAAGCTAAGCCCAGGCGCATTGCTTCAACCCCTAAGCGAAAACGAAAAGCATCTCCGTCATAAGGCTCTTTTTCCGACGTTGCTTCAAGCAGCGACAATTGCTCGGGAGAAAGTATGGGCTCATGTACCTGCCCTGTTTTTAAACCTTTACCAACAAGCTTTATTGCATCTCCCATCGGGATAGCAATAATAACTTGTACTGGTTCTTGAAACATTGGACCATGAATAACAATATTTGGCTTCAGTTGATCAATAGTCATACTATTTCACCTTTACTAGCAAAGTGTCATATATCTTCTATAGATTTCTTTCAATTCCTTCATTTGTAGTTTTATTCGGAAAACATCGTCGCCACTAACACCGTTACTATGCCGCTCCTATGTGGCGGCGTGGATTGAAACCTTGAGCATCCGGAAGATCATCTTTTATACGGAGGTCACCCACGCTACCGACCATCAATTTTAATTATAAAATTAATCCAGACTAGTAATATTTAAGCCCTGAGAAACTAATTGCGAGGATATTATTACCAAAAGAAGTATCTATTTTGCTCTTTTAGAAGAATTCTTAATAAATTCTTCAAGTGCACTTTGAGGGATTCTCCAAAGATCCCCAAGCTTTATTACTTTAAGCATTCCTTGACGTATCTATGCATAAACTGTCCGGGTTTATTTGACGCTTACTTTGTTCCAACAATTTATTATCTTTGCCATTACACTATAAGCATAATGCATAAACAGCGTTAATATACATTGACATATAAATAATAATTATTTATAATGGATATAACGTTAATTTGAATTATCGTTATAGGGGGTGAATAAAGATGAAAGCAGCAGCATATTTAAGAGTGTCCACAGATGCCCAGGCGGGAGAGGACCGTTATGGTTTACCAGCACAAAGGGAGGCGATACAAGGCTATGCCAAATCTAAAGAAATAGAGGTTTTATCCTGGTATGAAGATGAAGGGTTTAGCGGCGCTACCCTTGAAAGGCCTGGGCTTCAGCAGTTGATTGCAGATACAGGAGAAAAAGCCTTCGATATTGTCCTGGTGGCCAAAATGGACCGAATAGCCAGAGATCTGTTTGTTGCTTTGTTCGTGGAAAAAGAGCTACTCGTCAATGAAATAGAGATTGTATCTGTCTCTGAACCTATAAGCGGCAAAGATCCGATGAACACCGCTTTTCGGCAGATGATGGGCGTATTCGCAGAACTGGAAAAGAGCATGATTACCATGCGCATGACCAGCGGCCGGAAGCAAAAGGCCAGAGGTGGCGGATATGCAGGCGGAAGGGCAGCCATCGGTTACTCGGCTGCGCGAGGGAAGAAAGTTCTGGACATGGATGTAGATAAGGCAGTTACGGTGCAAAGGGTGTTCCAGCTAAGAGATGAATTTCCAAGATGGACGCTGCAACAATTGGCAAGCCGGCTTAATGCCGAAGGACATACTACCAAGCTGGGAAAAGCCTTTAAACCAATGACAATCAAGCGAATACTGGACAGAAAGGCTTTTTATGGTGGCGTTTATTCATATGCAGGTATCGAGGCGGAGGGGCAGCATGAGGCCATAATCACTTGAAGAGTAAGGGGCGATAATTTATGACCGATTCAAAGGCAAAGTTATTAACTCCAGAAGAGGTAGCACAAATATTAAACGTCAAGCCCAACACGGTTAGGCAGTGGCTTAGAAATGGCACTCTTCCTGGAGTTAAGTTGGCCAAGAAGATCTGGAGGATCAAGGAAGAAGATCTGATGAAGTTTATTGAGCAAGGAGAAACAAAATAATAACAGGGAGTGTGGAGCATGGCTGGACAGATAATTAAGCGTGGAGAAAACAAATACCTGGTGAGAATCTACTTGGGGATTGATGACAGCGGAAAACGGAAATATCATAATAAGACCATACACGGCAACAAAAAAGATGCCGAGCGCTACCGGAACAAGATTTTAAGGGAAAAGGACACCGGAACTTTTGTTGAGCCTTCAAAGGAAACAGTTTCGGAATTTATGGATACCTGGCTAGAGACGGTGGCTAAAGCTAGAGTTAGGGAGAAAACATATTACAGCTATAAAGAAAAAGTTAGACTTTACATCAAACCAAACCTGGGTGATTTGAAACTGCCACTTGTGCTACCTGAGCGGATACAGGCTTTATATAACAACATGATAGAGAAAGGTCTTTCCCCTCGAACAGTTAGATATACCCATATGGTTTTGAGAAACGCATTAGATCAGGCTGTCAGATGGGGCAAGCTCTACCGAAATCCCGCTGAACTGGTGGATCTTCCTCGTCAGGAAAAAGAAGAAATGAAAGTTTTAAGCCCAAAGCAAGCAACGGCTTTTATGGAAGCCTCAGTATATTCTCCTTGGAAAGCGCTTTTCTCCCTCTTGTTGACTTCAGGTATGCGGCCAGGGGAAGCTTTGGGGTTAAAGTGGAGCGATGTTGATTTTGAAAGTAAAAGAATCACAATCAACAGGACATTGACGAGAACCCAAGGTGGAGGTTGGAAACTAGAAGAACCTAAAACATCCAGAAGCAGAAGAACCATTCCCATACCTTCCACAGTAATGAAGGACTTAGATGAACACAAAAAGGCCCAGGCTGCGGAAATATTGAGAGCAAAACCGGGCAAGTATAATGACCAAGGCTTTGTTTTTGCGGCAGGAAACGGTGAACCCGCTAATAACAAGAACATCGTGAGAAGGTATTTTAAGCCATTGCTGGAGAGCGCTGGATTACCTGATATAAGGATGTATGATTTGAGACATTCTTGCGCTACGTTGTTATTGTCAGCAGGCGAAAACCCGAAGATTGTATCAGAGAGGTTGGGCCATGCTTC
>PWUG01000429.1 GCA_003562605.1 Syntrophomonadaceae bacterium
CCGTACCCTTTTTCAGGGTTAAACCATTTAACCTTACCTTGCATTAACGTACTACCTCCCAAAATAACCCTGATAAACAGGGTGTTATATCGTCTAAATATTACCACATTATTTATTAGAAAGCAAGGTATTGGTTGAATTTTCAAAGATAAATCAAGCAGGCTCAATTGGATAGATTGAAAACATTGGTGCCGGAAGAGGTTCTAATATCGGCTAAGTGTTATAATATAAAAACTTATAGTCTGCAAAACGGTGGTGAATATATTTGATTATCGGCGTTGGCGTTGACCTGGTATCTATTGATCGGATCGAGAAGATTTATGAAAAGTACCCCGATCAATTTTTAAAAAGAATTTTCTCCGATACGGAAAAAGAAAGTTTTGCTGGAAAAGGATCGCCTATGGCCGGCCTGGCCGCACGCTTTGCTGCCAAGGAAGCGGTATTAAAAGCAATCGGTTGTGGTATTGGGCCGGCAGCTTTAAATGAAGTTGAAATAATCACTTTGCCCGGCCGGCAGCCCCGTGCCATATTGCATGGAGAGGCATTGCGACTTGCCGATGAGAAAAATATAAAGGATATTGCAGTCTCGATCAGTCACGAACCACCACTTGCCTGTGCCTTCGCAATAGCATTTAGTTAAACCAATCAAACTGCACCGGGATAACTTCAGGACCGGCCGCATTCTGGTAAGCTATTTAAATTCCATCTTTTATTATTACTGCGACCGGGTATAGTTTAAAAGGCCTCCTGCGCTGATAATAGCCAACTGCCGCTCCGATAATTGATGAACGGCAGAAATTTTATAATTGCCGTTAAGATGGTCAACAAAAACCTCATTATTTTCTAACTGCTTCTGAAGATTATCAATGAACAGTTCATCCCCGATGGAGAGCTTTTCGTAGTCAGAAGGTTCGCTAAAAGTCAGAGGCAAAATACCATAATTAACCAGGTTGGCATGATGAATTCGGGCAAACGATTTAGCCAGAACTGCTTTGACCCCCAGGAACATGGGAGCCAGTGCGGCATGTTCCCTGCTGGAACCCTGGCCGTAATTCTCTCCGGCCACAATAATGCCGCTGCCATATTCACGGGCCCGTTCAGGAAAACCGGGATCCAGGGCGGAAAATACAAATTCACTTAGCGCTTCTATGTTGGAGCGCAAAGGAAGTACCTTTGACCCTCCGGGCATAATATGGTCAGTAGTTATATTATCGCCGACAACCAGCAAAACTTTGAACTCGATTTGCTCCGGCATCTTTTCGTTCAAAGGTATAGGTTTAATATTCGGGCCACGGGTAATAGCTGTTATTGTCCCGTTAACCGGTGGAGGAATTAGCATTCGGTTGTCAATAACCGGCGGCGGAGCTTCAGGCAGATCGGGATATTTACCGAGCTCACGTGGATCAATAAGCTCACCAGTCAGGGCAGCTGCAGCAGCTGCGGCAGGGCCGGTCAAGTAAACCCCGGCATCAACAGTTCCGCTTCGCCCGGAAAAATTACGGTTAAAGGTGCGCACTGAAACACCGCCGGACGGTGGCGCCTGGCCCATACCGATACATGGCCCGCAGGCTGATTCGAGTATCCTGGCCCCGGAAGCAAGCAGGCTCTCGAGAGCACTTTCCCGGGCCAGGCTCATGAATGCCTGCCGTGATCCGGGAGCCACAACCAGGCTGACCTGTGGGTGAACAAGTTTTCCTTTTAAGATTTCCGCCACAAGTCGCAGGTCTTGATAAGAACCGTTAGTACAGCTGCCAACAGCAACCTGGTCCACAGGTACAGGGCCAATTTCCCTGATAGCCCTGACATTGTCGGGGCTGTGCGGCTCTGCAACCATCGGTTCAAGGCTGGAGAGATCTATGGTTATCTGCGCATCATAAGCAGCTCCGGGGTCAGCTTCCAAACGTTTCCAAAGATCGCCCCTATCCTGCCTAATTAAAAACTCTCGTGTAACTTGATCACTGGGAAACAGCGAGGATGTTGCTCCCAGCTCCGCACCCATGTTGGCAATTGTTGCCCGTTCCGGAACAGAGAGGTTTTCCAGGCCGGAACCGCAGTATTCAATAATTTTACCCACACCGCCTTTTACCGTCAGTCGGCGGAGCAATTCCAGAATAATATCTTTCGCTCCAACCCAGGGGGGCATATTACCATCCAGGTTCACACTGAGCACTTCGGGTACAACCAAAAAGAATGGCCCTCCGGCCATGGCTACAGCGACATCAAGGCCGCCTGCTCCGATACCAAGCATGCCGAGGCCGCCGGCAGTCGGGGTATGACTGTCAGAACCAAGGAGAGTCTTACCCGGAATCCCGAATTGCTCTAAATGGACCTGGTGGCAGATCCCATTACCGGGCCGGGAAAACCAAATCCCGAAACGGGCAGCAGCCGACTGCAGGTAACGGTGATCATCGGCATTTTCAAACCCGTTCTGCAAAGTATTATGATCAATATAGCTCACGGATAGTTCAGTTGAGACTTTATCTATCCCCAGAGCCTCGAGCTGCAGGTAAGCCATCGTTCCTGTGGCATCCTGGGTCAGGGTTTGATCGATATGAATCCCGATTTCCGAACCTTTTTTAAAATCGCCTTCGGACAGGTGGTCTCTTAGAAGCTTATAAGCCAGACTGTCTGCCATAGTAAAATTCCCCCCATATATTTTAAACTGCAGCTTTCATTCTTTCTTTAATCAGGTTACCTAAAAGTGGTATCAGCATAATTAAAGCACAAAGAATAAAAAGCGCTGTAAAATCAAACCATATCAGCAGGAATCCGAGGGTAACAGAACCTGTTACAATGCCGAGATCAAAAGCAGATGTAAAAGTCGCCATGCCAATTCCTCTTTCCATAACCGGCAAACGATCAGCAGCCATTGCCATAACTGATGAGTGAGCCG
>PWUG01000034.1 GCA_003562605.1 Syntrophomonadaceae bacterium
CTCTCATTTGATTTTACGCACTTGTTGGGTCTATGGACTGCGGGGCAAAAACTTTCTTTTGACTATTCGCAGGCTGGCCGCCGAAAAAGAGGAGCTGCGCATCGTAAACGACCAGGTGGGGTCCCCCACCTGGTGCCGCATGCTGGCCGAGCTAACAGCGCTGGTCCTGGCCCGGCCCCCTGTATCCTGGCCGGAAGGAATCTATCACGCCTCTGCCGGCGGAGAAACCAGCTGGTTCGGGTTTGCCAGGGCTATCCTGGAACATACCGGTTGGGACGGCAGAAGGCCACGCCTTGTTCCCATACCCTCCAGCGAATATGTAACACCTGCCCTGCGGCCAAACTACACCGTTCTTTCCGGGGCAAAGCTGGCACATGAACTGGGCCTTTCCCTGCCGCCATGGGACCACTCGTTGGCCTTGGCGCTGCAAGATTTACATAAAGAAAGGGATGCGGGAGCTGAAAACTTACCTTAGCGAATTATTTAAAAGGAAAGATCTGCTGGTTTACCTGGTTGTTTCAGGATTAAAAGCCCAGTACCGTAATACCCTGCTGGGCTATTTGTGGTGGATTCTTGACCCGCTGCTCATGGGTGCGGTATACTATTTTTTAAGGGTGATCGTGCTGGGCATGGAAGGCGAAAACATCGGCGCCTTCCTGATCATTGGCCTTTTGGCCTGGAAATGGCTTTCTTCAGCGGTCAATTCTTCGTCCAAATCCATCTCCGGAAAGGCCGGAATTATCAGCCAGGTCTACCTTCCCAAGGCCATCTTCCCCTTCGGCTCTACCATGACCGAGCTGGTTAACTTTACCTTTGGGCTGCTGGTGGTAGCCGCCTTTTTGGCCTTTTACAGGATAGTGCCTGGTCCCGAAGTTTTATTACTGCCCCTCATCATGGGGGTCCAGTTCATGTTTTTGTCGGCCATCTCCCTGGTATTGGGATATTATGCCGTCTTCGTTCGCGACATTGACAACGTGCTTTCACATCTAATGCGCTTCTGGTTTTATTCTTCCCCGGTTATCTGGGAGACCGGGCGCTTACCCGAGGAATATTTCTGGATAGTGGATTTAAATCCGGCTTCCACCTTGCTCATGGGCTACCGTAACATCCTCATGTATGGCATGCTGCCGGATTTCGGGAAACTGTTTATCATAGGGCTGGTTTCCCTGGCCGTTATGGCCTACATGGTCTATTTCTACCATCGCAACGAGCACAAGATCATCAAAGTACTTTAATAGTGCATTATAATAAATCATCGGGTAGATTATATTATAAATCTGAAATGCAGGCGGTGAAATAAATTTGAGCGCCTCTAAAATAAATAATAGTCCTTACCACCCGGAAACTACAGAGCCCTTTTCACTCCCCCTTATTCACGCAGAGAATGTGGGCGTAAAATACCTCGGCGGTAAAAAAAGGCAGGATTTTAAATCCATGACTCACCAGCTCCTGTCGGGGGGGTGGCGCAGCAAAGAGGAAGCATTCTGGGCCCTGCAGGGGCTTAGCTTTGACGCTTACCCGGGAGAGGTCCTGGGAGTGATCGGCTCCAACGGGGCCGGGAAAACCACCCTCTGCCGGGTGCTCGCCGGGTTGTTGCGCCCGGACACAGGTCATATCAAAACACGGGGAAGGGTCTCTTCCCTGCTCTCCTTGGGCACGGGATTCAACAAGGATCTCTCCGGGCGCGATAATGTTTTTTTAAACGGTATGATGCTGGGCTATACCCGCCAAGAGATCGCCGCCCTTTTCCCCTCCATCCACGACTTTTCCGGTCTGGGCACCTTTATGGAGCAGCCTATCAAATACTATTCCAGCGGCATGCAGGCCCGCCTTGGTTTCAGCATTGCCGCCACCTTGGAGGCTGATATACTGGTTATCGATGAGGTGCTGGGCACAGGCGACATGGAATTCCAGGAGCGCGCCTCGGAAAGAATGCGCGACCTGGTGAAAAAGGCCAACCTGGTAGTAGTGGTGAGCCATAACCTGGATTTTGTAAACAATAACTGCACCAGGTCCCTCTGGATCGACAAGGGCATGCTCCAGGCTGCGGGGGATCCTGTCCGGGTGACCACTCTTTACCAGGAAAATATTGCCGATAGACCTAAAAAAAAGAAAAAAATTGTTAGCTTGCAGGAAACAAGGACCCGGGTCGGGAAAGAAGAATCCATCAAAGTGGATAACCTGGGGGTGCACTTTACCCTGGACAAAAAACCTTTCTGGGCTTTAAAGGAAGTAAGCTTTACCGTCAAGGAAAAGGAGATCGTAGGTATTATCGGGCCCAACGGAGCAGGGAAAAGCACTCTCTGCCGCGCCCTCTGCGGCATTTTAAAGGAAGATGCGGGACGAGTTAACATATACGGAGAGATTGCCGCCCTGCTCAGTTTTAAGACGGGCTTTAACGCCCAGCTCACGGGGCGGGACAACATCTACTTAAACGGTCTGATGCTGGGCCTGCCCAAGAAAACCATTCAATCCATGGAAGAAGGTATCATCGAATTCTCCGAGCTGGGAAAGCATATCGACAAGGCAGTCAAGAATTACTCCAGCGGCATGAAGTCACGCCTTGGCTTCAGCATCGCCGCCGTGCTTCAGCCCGATATCTTTATCGTGGATGAAGCCCTCTCCGCAGGGGATCTTGCTTTCCGGGAAAAGGCCACCACCAGGATGCAGGAGATGCTGGAGGAAGCCAAAACGGTGATGGTCGTTACCCACAGCTTGGGCTTTGTAGAAAAAGTATGCACCCGCGCCCTCTGGCTGCAGGAGGGCAAGCTTCGCTTCGACGGGCCGCCCCAAGAGGCCGTTGCCCTGTACAAGGAAGAGGTCAAAGCGCGCCGGAAAAAAAAGCAACTCCCTTCTCTGCAGGGAGGAAGGGATAGCAACAATTAGCTTAACGAGGAGAATGCCAACATGTATCGCTTTTGGGAAGCGGTAACCCTCCCGCTGCTGGAAATATTAAAACCCAAAAATATTGTGGAGATAGGAGCCGAAGATGGTAAGCATACAAGGCTGCTCCTGGAGTACTGCCTGCAGCATGAGGCTGTAATTCACTCCATTGATCCCCTCCCCGGCTTTGATGTGCAATCCTGGCAGGAACAGTACGGGGACCATTTTGTGTTCCATAAGGCTCTCAGCCTGAACGCACTGCCTTTTATAGAGCGCATGGATATAGTGCTTATTGACGGAGATCATAACTGGTACACCGTTTACCACGAACTGAAACTGATCGAGAAAAAAGTTAAAACTACTAACCGTAGGTTTCCCTTAATACTTCTGCACGACGTGGGCTGGCCGTACGGTCGCCGAGACTTATACTATAACCCTGAAAACATTCCCGAAGCCTTTCGTAAGCCTTACAAAAAGAAGGGATTAATTCCCGGCTTTCCTGAGCTGCTGGAAAAAGGCGGTCTTAACGTTCACCTTAACAATGCAATTTACGAAAATAATTACCAAAGCGGTGTTTTGACAGCCGTGGAAGACTTCAAGAATGACTCTTCTTATTCCCTACACCTTGTTGTTCTTTCTCCTTTTCATGGCCTGGGGCTTCTTTTCCCCGAGGAATTAAAGCGCGAAAAAATTTTTTCGCAATTTATCGATGGCTTCGGCTCTTCAAAACAGCTTTCCATGCTCCTGGAGCAGGCAGAGCACCACCGCCTCCAACTACTCTTGGAAAGAGCAGAATTGAATCAAAGGCTTGGTGAAGCGGAAGAGGGTTACAATAAAAGAGTCGAGGAGATTGAGAAGAGGTTACAGGCAGAAGCAAAACTGCAGTCCCAGCTTGTCGCAGAACGTGACCGCGCACAATCCCTGGTAGAAAAAATAGAAACCATCAAAGCCGGGATTCATGACAAAGACAACAGGATAAACAAGCTCCAGAAAGAGCTGGTATCAAGCCAAAACAAGGCGACAGAATATCAAAAAAGAATAAAAGACAAGGAAGCCGAAATCAAGCAGTTGAATGGTTGGATGCAAACAATTAACAAGCATTATCGGGCACTTCTTGAATCCCACCGCTGGAAAATCGGTGATGCCGTGGTTACGGTGGCAAACAAATTAAGATTTAGGAAAAAGAAAGCGTTTACCGAAGAACAAATCAATAACGTTTTTTCTAAATTCCTAGCATGGCGAAATAAGCATGAGAACCATTCCGGCACGAAAGAGGAGTTTCAACAAGAAAAAAGCCCCGATATTTCACAGGAAGAAATTATTGAACAAATTACCTCCGTCGATATAATTGTCTGTATTCACAATGCCCTTGAGGATGTCCGTCTATGTCTGAATTCGGTACTTCGCAGCACTTATAAATCTTACCACCTTTATCTAGTAAATGATGGTTCTGAACCTCAAACAACTGCATATTTAAGACAACTTGCCCATTCCCACAGCGCTCAATGCACCCTGTTGGAAAACAGGGAAGCCCTGGGATATACCAGGGCTGCGAATGTGGGCATGCGGGCTTCTAAGGGGGATTATATTGTTCTCCTTAATAGCGATACCATAGTCCCCCAAAAGTGGCTGGAACCAATATTGCAATGCGGGGAAAGCAATCCCTGTATCGGCGTATTGGGCCCTTTATCCAATTCAGCCACCTACCAGTCCGTGCCCCAAGTGCGTTCTGCAGAAAGTGACTGGGCTATTAACCCTTTGCCGGATGGCTGGTCTGTGGACAAGACAGCAGCAGTAATAGCCCAACTTTCCGAACGTCGTTTTCCGAAAGTACCCTTTGTTAACGGTTTTTGTTACATTATTAAACGAGAAGTCATTGATGCCATTGGCTTCTTTGACGAAGAAGGCTTTCCCAACGGTTACGGGGAAGAGAATGATTATTCTATCCGTGCTGCAGATCAGGGTTTTTCTTTAGCAATTGTCGATGATGCATACGTTTATCATGCGCGTTCCAAAAGCTATACCCATGAAAAACGTCTCCGTTTATCAAAAGCAGGGAGGGAAGTGTTGGAGAAAAAGTACGGAGCTGAGCGGCTCCAGCGCGAAATAGCTGTTATGGAAGAAAAGAATGCCCTGCTAAATGGTTTGCGTCAACGCTTCCTGAACTACCTGGCCAATCCGGAGCAGGTTGTCCGTCCCCTGAAAATAATGTGGCTTCTGTTGGGACATGGAGGAGGCGGAGGCGCTCACAGCGTGGTGCAGGAATCTTCTACTATGAACAAGCTTCCCGGGGTATATACGGAGGTTGCCATTAAGATGGAGAGGAAGCAAAAATGCCTGGAGGATTACCACGATCTTCCCGCAGATCTTTTTTATTTTTTCAAAGAGGAAGAAGAATTACTACAATACAGCCAGACCTTTGACATAGTTATCGCAACTCATTTCTCGACCTTTTCCCTGCTGGAACAAATATATAAAAGTTCCAACACCACAATTTTACCCGCTTACTATATACAGGATTATGAACCCTGGATTGTCTCGCCTGAAGAACCTGAGCAGCTTCAGGAAGCTCGGAGAACTTATACAGCTCTACCTGAAGCACTGCTTTTTGCCAAAACCGACTGGATCTGCCGGACAGTTGAAGAAAACCACGGTGTAAAAGTCCACAAAGTCAAGCCCAGCCTGGATACGAACCTCTATCATTACTGCAGGCGGAAAAGCAAACAAAAAGATGCTCCTCTTCAGGTAGCAGCCATGGTCAGGCCACGCACACCGCGCCGCGCGCCAAGGGAAACCATGTTATTATTGAAGGAAATAAAAAAACGCCACGAGGGAAGCGTCAAAGTCACCATTTTTGGTAATAATCCCGGTGAAGAGGAGTTTCAACAGCTGCCCAGGGATTTTGATTTTGAGAACCGCGGCATTTTAAAGCGTAACGAAGTGGCCGAATTGCTTAGCGAAACCGATATTTTTATTGATATGTCCACCTACCAGGCTTTTGGCAGGACGGCCTTTGAAGCCATGGCCACAGGCTGTGCTGTCATTATTACCAGAGAGGGAGGCGTTTATGAATTTGCTGAACATATGCAAAACGCCCTGATAGTTGATACGCAAAAAAGGGAAGAAGTAATTACTGCTGTAGAAAAATTAATTGATGATGAAAAACTGCGAAAAACAGTATCTTTCAATGCAACAAAAGTCGTGGAAAATTATAATTTATTTGTAGCGGCCTGGTCTGAAGTTGAATTGTTTCGTCGTTATTTATACAATGCCCATACATAAATTATATATTCACTGAAATTTAAATTATTTTTATAATAAATTAAGTAACTTTTTGTCTTGCGATTCGTTATTTCCATTATGAAGAGTATTATACTTCATTAATTTAATATTTGCTTTTCATCATTAATAATTTTATAATGAATAATTAATAAAAATCTTATTTTCTAGAAGGAATAGTAACAGCCTAAGTAGAACTTGTTGGGAAGAGTACTTTGGTATAATGCAATCCTTCAACGCTTGTTGCTTTACAGTGTTATTTGGCTGGAAAAGTAATATTGAGTTAATGAATAGTTTTTTATAAGGTGGTGATTCTTAAAGCAATCTAAGGTTATTACTTTAATTAACAATAGAACATTTGAAGGGAGTGATTATGGAGCATAATAAATGGGCAATGAAAAATGATTTAGGCGGGTCGGAATTTACTTAAGTGTTTAAGACTATGATGGTATTTGAAAAGGAGGGTTTAGCACTTGACTAGAACAACAATTGCAATATTGTTAGCTCTTGCATTAGTTATGTTGGGTTTTACAGGACTTGTTGCTGCCAGCGACAGTAATGATGGCATCGGCTATTTTGATCAGCATAATGGCCGCTTTGCCTTAAAGAACGATCTTATTGGTGGCGCAGCCGATTTTGATTTCTCCTTTGGCAGCGGTGGAGACAGCCGTTATCCTGTAGCCGGAGACTGGAATGGCGACGGGGATTATGGTATTGGCTACTTTGACCAGACTAATGGCCGCTTTGCCTTGAAGAACGATCTTTCCGGCGGCAGTGCCGATTATAACTTCACCTTTGGCAGCGGTGGAGCCAGCGTTTATCCTGTAGCCGGAGACTGGAATGGCGACGGGTCCTATGGTATCGGCTTTGTTGATCAGTCAGACGGCCGTGTTGCCTTGAAGAACGACCTTTCCGGCGGTTCGGCTGATTACTGGTTCACACTTGGAAGCGGTGGAGCCAGCCGCTACCCTGTAGCCGGAGACTGGAATGGCGACGGGGATTATGGCATCGGCTACGTTGATCAGTCAGACGGCCGTGTTGCCTTGAGGAATGACCTTTCCGGCGGTGTAGCTGATTACTGGTTCACACTCGGAAGCGGTGGAGCCAGCCGCTACCCTGTAGTCGGAGACTGGAATGACGACGGCTCCTATGGCATCGGTTATTTTGATCAATTAGATGGCCGTTTTGCCTTGAAGGACGACCTTTCCGGCGGTGTAGCTGATTACTGGTTCACCTTTGGAAGCGGTGGGGCCAGCCGTTACCCTGTAGCCGGATTGTGGGAAGTAGTAGATCCCGATCCGGATGAACTGGAAGTAGTAAGTGTTAGTGCTATTACCGATATTGAAGTTGAATTCGGTACAGACTTTGGAGATGTCCCCTTGCCCGATGAAGTGCCTGTCACGCTTAGTGACAACTCTAATATTATTGTAGACGTAGATTGGGACGAGGGACCCTATGATTCTTCAACTGCAGGTGATTACGACTTAACCGGCGAACTGGTTAACCTTCCGGGTGACGTAACTAACCCGGCTAACCTGACAGCCAGTGTAACGGTTACTGTGGCTGAAGAAGACGTGGTATTTGACCCGGAAGCAACTGTGTACAATCGCACGGACCTGATTAGAGAGCTTAATCGCAGAACTCCCTCTATCGAGTTCGGCAGCAATATTAGCTTGGAGGGCTTTTTAGGAGATGAACTAAGAGTCCTAACTGACGGCCTTGAGCTCGACATGGGTGGTTACGAGCTGGACTTGGACGGAAAAACAATCGCCTTTGAAGGCGATAACATTTCAATCTGGAACGGCACCTTTGCAGACTGCCATGCACCGGGTGAAGGTGTAGTCGACCTTCCCCCATCTAATGGGGTAATGGTAGCCGGCCAGGACGCCACTTTTACGGATGTAACTTTTAACGCCTTCTTCCGTGATTGGTACCAGGTACAGTCTCCGTGGGCAGCAGCGGGTCTTACCATGAACAACTGCACCTTTAACCTGCCCGCAATAATCATCAGCAACGTGGTAATGAATGACGCAAACATCAATGCTGCGCTAGGCATAAGAAACGACGCCGCGGTGTTAAATAGTCCCACCCTGAATCCCAACCCGGTCCACGACTTCATCATAGACGGAGATGACAATATTGTAACAGGTTCTGCTTACGGCTGGGCGGGCTTTGCCCAGGGTATCCTTTACATCTATGCCGATGCGCAGATCAACGACCTGCACCTCAACGGCGGTTTCACCGGCATATATGTTGGTAAAGACCTCAAGTACTACGGTGAAACCAAAAAAGTCGAAGTCGAGTTGAACGATGCCAAAGTAACCAGCACCAAGGATGAGCAGTCCTGGATCGCCATCCAGGCAGACAAGGCACAGCTCATAACCAGTGGTGTCATCGACATCACAGACGTTCAAACTGGCCTGACATTGGTTGGCAGAGGCCTCATCACCGGTGACGCAACCTTTACCAACAGCAACGTGTTCATCGGCTGGCAGACCGAGGACTTCATTGTCGACAAAGGCTGGTCACCTTCGTCGATAGATGAGCTGTATGGGGAGAGGGAAATTTACGGTGATCAGCGCGTGAAAGCACCCCCCATCTACGTTGACTACCAGGCAGCATGCAAAGATAACTGCTACCTGACCATCAGCGGGTCAATTAATAATCACCCGACCTTTGAGTCCGACGTCTACATCTTCGACACACTGCAAGATGTATTCGAACGTGACGTAGGCAGTTTCGCCACAGCAGGACTTCCTGCATGGGACAACAGGGGCGGCGTGATGTTCGGAAACGTAACCCTGGAAGATGTCTACATGTGGGGTAACTTTACCATTGTAGATAGCAAAGAAGTTGTATTCGACAAACTGGAGCTGCAGTGCGGAAAAGAGCGTCATATCTTCACAGCAGATACGGGAACTTCCTTTGCCTCTCCCAGTCCTCCATGCGATAAGGACCGTGGTGAGCCGGGAGGTAAGGGCTGGTACTTCGACAACACCATCATTGGCACCCTGAGCGGCGGAACCATCACCAGCGATACGAAGGAAGAAAACCTTCTGGTCCTGGGCGACGGTCTGCTTGTAAAAGACGCCCTGTTCCACAGGGAGCTCTACAGCGTTGACGTTCGCTCTGCAACATTGGAAAACGTAAACATTGAAATAGGCGAAAGGAACCCTGAGTGGAGCGAGGTTACCATCGTTGAAAATTCCCATGCTACCTTTGACGGTGTCAGGTGGTCGCCGAATACCCATGTAAGGGTAATGACTGATGGCGACTCTGCCGACCAGGCTAAGCTCACCTTCGCAGGCGCAATCGAAAACGAAGGAACCATCAAGTTCGAGACTTTTGCTGCAATTGGCTTTGCCAACGGCACCACCTTCTCTGAAGTAGATCCCAGAGATGGGCATTCTACAGAGATTACAGAAGGTGGCGGCTATGTAAGAGTAGATGCTGTAAGAGCAGCAACACCTGGTTGGAACTTCAACGACTGGAAGAACGACATCTGGATCGAAGCCGATGATCGCATGGTCTCCACCAAGTATGAGTTTAGGGTTGAAGTTGATGGAGAAATGCAAACTCATATAATCGACCTGAGAGATGCGGACAAGTATCCTTGGGCAACTGAGCAGGGTATCGCAGGCGAATGGTTAACCACCATATTAGGCTTGGATAGGGATGCATTCGGTGACAATCCGATTTCTCTCCGGATCGCTGCTGATACTGACAAGACATTCGAGCTTACCGCTTGCGGATGGTTCTTGAACTGCTGCACCCAGCAAATGATCTCACTCGGTTGCGATACCAAGGAAGTATCTCCTGAAGGCAAAGACATCCAGCCTTACTTCCAGCCCTACATCGATGTAGATAAGCCACTGGTAGAAGGCGATAGGCTTATTGTAGGCTGGACAGTTGAGAACACAGGAGGTAAAGAAGGCACTCAGACTGTAACTCGCGAGATTATAGTCTATGATAAAGCAGGCGGCCAAGATCCAGAAGATGGTGAATCCTGGTCAGGTCCCGAAACGATAACGCTGCAAAAGAACGAAGAGCATAACTTTAATGTAACTAACCAACCTACTGATAGTGGTAAATGGTATGCAGAAGAAGGTTACGAGTTCATCTTAATACTCACCACCGAAAACACTTCTGTTACCAAGAGAGTTCCAGTAGTAGCGGGCCCAGACGAGCCAGCTATCTTTGAACCCAGCGTGACAGTAAATGGCGAAGACCAAATACAAGTAAATGTTGAAGAAACTGTTGATGTAGACTGGTCTGTAGAAAATACCGGTGCCTCAACTGGAACTAAAACGGTAACCAGGAGCGTCCTGGTGGATCTTGACGGTGAAGATCCCCACATGTGGCCGGTACTGCAAGACACCGTACCCCTTGACGCAGGAGAAACCTGGACCGCCGGGACAGGCTACACATCATTCACAGCCCAGGGTCCAGGCACCTATGAACTAACGATATCAACACCTGACGGAACAGACACCGCGGTGGTAACCGTAGTCGAAGGAACATAAAACGCGAAACGTTGCTCTATAAGCCTTGAAGCTAAGGTGAAATGAGCGGAAAAGGGAAGGGGCAGGAGATCCAGCCGATACCCACCAAAGTATTCACTGTGGTTTCCTGTCCCTTTTCCACTCCAACTCCTTTACCGAAAAGAAGGGTGAAAACCCCTTCGGCAGGTAACGCCCCTTTAAGGCCTGCACAGCCTGATCCTCCTGCACGGGCCGGGAAGCTACCACTTTCTGTGGACCGTGAAGCCAGGTGAAGACGTAACCGGGTGGGACTCCCGGTGCGGGGCTCCTTAAAAGGCGGCTAGGGTAAATGAAGTGAACCCGTGAAGATGCGTTCCTGAGCAAGCAGCCCGCGCTGTTAAACAAATCGACTACTTGGCGCGGGACGCCC
>PWUG01000226.1 GCA_003562605.1 Syntrophomonadaceae bacterium
AACAATCTGCATAATTTATATCCGGTGGGAGGTTGTTATAATATTGAACCGGAACATGGGTATCATGGTCACGGTATAAACCAATATGACCGGCACGAGCATAGGGGAAAAGACGAAGGGCGCCTGGAACCATCCCCAGGCCGGCCCTGAGCACAGCAACAAATACCGGCTCTGCATTGCTGATTATTTTCCCTTTTCCGGGGCCCACAGGTGTTACCAGATCAATTTCGGCTGTTTCCAAATCCCGGACTGCTTCATATAGGAGCTGGGCTGTTATTTCCTCAACAAGCCCCCGAAACTGCCAGGTTTCTGTTTCAACACGGCGGCACTGGGCCAACTTGTGCTGGACCAGCGGGTGATCAACAACAACTACCTGTTCCATGCTTTTCAACTCCTGTCTTTAATTTTAATATGCTGGATATTCCAGGCATAAGTTACTGACCCGGTGTTTAATCTTACTCAGACTAATATTGTCATGGCGCCCTTTTAAAGTTTCTTCAATCAAAGCGGCAATTTCCCGCATTTGTTCCGGTTTCATGCCGCGGGAAGTTAGAGTAGGGGAACCCAGCCTGATACCGCTGGGATTTTTTGCACCCCTGGGGTCATAAGGAATCACATTTT
This sequence comes from Syntrophomonadaceae bacterium, assembly GCA_003562605.1. The sequence continues at coordinate 622 of PWUG01000226.1, forward strand.
TATTAACGGTAATATTAACCTCTTCCAGGAGTTTTTCCGCTTCTACTCCGGTAATATTCTTGTTGCGCAAATCAATCAGGACCAGGTGAGTATCAGTCCCCCCGGTAACGAGTGTAAAACCCAGTTCAATCAAAGCTTCGGCAAGGGCCGAGGCATTGGCCAGGACAGCTTGCTGATAGTCAACGTAACCGGGCATCTGGGCCTCTTTAAAAGCAACGGCCTTGGCAGCTATGATATGCATTAAAGGCCCCCCCTGTAAACCCGGGAAAACAGCCTTGTCGATTGCTGAAGCATACTTCCGGCGGCAGAAAATCATACCGCCGCGCGGGCCACGAAAAGTTTTATGGGTGGTGGCAGTAACCAAGTCCGCGTGTAATACAGGGTTGGGATGAACGCCTGCAGCAATCAGCCCTGCTGTATGAGCGATGTCGACCATTAAAACAGCATTTATTTCCCGGGAAATATCGGCAAATCCTTCAAAGTTAATAAGACGGGGGTAGGAACTGGCCCCGGCAATGATCAGCTTCGGTTTTATCTCTTGAGCTGTTTTCCTTACCGCATCAAGATCAAGCACGCAGGAATCGGGCTCCACTTTATAGCTATAAGAATCGTAGTAGCGCCCCGAAATATTTACTTTGCTTCCGTGAGTCAGGTGTCCGCCATGACTGAGATCCATGCCCAGGATCCGATCTCCCGGCTTAAGCAGTGCCAGAAAAACAGCCATATTAGCCGAAGTTCCGGAGTGGGGCTGTACGTTGGCATGCTCTGCTTTAAAGATTTCCCTGGCTCTACCACAGGCCAGGCTTTCGGCCTGATCTGCAAAAAAACAGCCGCCGTAATAACGGGCGCCTGCATAACCCTCCGCGTACTTATTGGTTAAAACCGAGCCCTGGGCTTCGAGAACAGCTCTGCTGACCAGATTTTCTGAAGCAATCATAATCAAATTTTCCTGCTGTCTTTTCTTTTCGGCTTCTATCGTTAAATATAATTCGGGATCCACCGCTTCCAACGGTTCAAGATTTACGCTACTGTCAAATTTGCTCATTCGTTTGTTTCAACTCCGTTGGCTTTCAATTGAAGTAATCTTATCCACACGCCTGCTGTGTCTGCCACCGCCAAAAAAGGTTGTTAAAAAAGCCTCGACGATGCTAATTGCCAGTCCAGGACCAATAGACCTTGAACCCATCGCCAACACATTGGCGTCATTATGCTCCCGGGCACACCGTGCTGAATAAGGTTCGCAGCAAAGAGCTGCGCGAATTCCATTGTGCTTGTTGGCTGCAATTGAAACTCCGATTCCCGTTCCACAAATTATTATGCCATAATCATACTCACCGGATTGAACAGCTTGAGCTACCATAGCGGCATTATCGGGATAGTCAGAACTTTCTTCAGAGAATACACCGAAGTCTTTGTATGGCCTGGCAGTAATTTTGAGGTAATCAACTATCGTTTCTTTAAGCGGGAATCCGGCGTGGTCACTACCCAGGGCAATCTTCATCTGTACCCTCCTTAAATATAATGATAATCTTCTTTACACAAGCTTTGATTTCCTCTAACACCTGGCGATATTTTTGCAGCCCGGAACCTGCGGGGTCTTCAATATTAAGACCTGACTGTGTCATTCCAGTGAATTCTTTTAGAAGGTATGTTTTGTTAACAGCATTTGGGAAACGTGCGCAAAGTTGGAGGCGATGGTCTGCCGTCATTACCAGGACCAAATCGGCATCTTCAACCAGGTCACGGTCAATAGGCCTGGCATTGTGTCTGTCAGGGTTCAGGCCTTCAGAGGAAAGCAGCTGCCTGGTTAATTCGGAGGTTTTTTCTCCGGTAATGGCAGAGAGCCCGGCAGAAGAAACTTCAACTTCAAAGGGCAGCTCGGTCCTGGCCAACTCAGCCTTAAAGATGATTTCAGCCATTGGGCTACGGCAGGTATTACCGGTGCAGATGAAAAGGACCTTTAGCAAATCAAACCCCCTCAATTTAAACTTTCAAAACTCTTGATGCCGCTTTTCTCAAACGGTTCATTATTGCCAGGCCGAGTCCAATGGGTTCAATTTCCTCGGCCAGAATTAAATCCACGCCCCGGGCATCCATCTGCCGAAGATTCTGGTACAAACGGGCTGCCAGTTCTTCATAACCGGTCGTGGAGTTTAAATATTTATGGAAACCGCGATCCAGATATCCTACTCTTAAGCCCTTCCGCCGGTAGTAAAGGCTGACCGATTCAATAAGCAGTCGGCGTCTGTTTTTTGGGCCGGTTAAAAGGACCAGTGGAGCCCTCGGGGAGTAGTGACGATATTTTATTCCCGGAGCAAGCGGTACTCCCTCTGAATATTTCAAACCCGATACCGCCACACGGCAACCTAAAACCTCTTCAAGTTCTTCACGAGTTACCCCACCCGGCCTTAGAATAACCGGCCCGGGCCCTGTTAAGTCAAGAACGGTAGACTCTACACCTATCGGGCAGACCTTGCTTTTGATAACTGCATCTATACGGCCTGAGAGGTCTTCAAGGACGTGATTGAAAGTTGTCGGGCTGGGCCTGCCGGATCGGTTGGCGCTCGGAGCTGCAATCGGTACCCCAGAAGCAGTAATCAGATTGAGAGCAACCGGGTGGTTCGGCATCCGTACAGCTACAGTAGAAAGGCCGGCACTGACCAGCGCAGGTATATTCCCGGCCCTCGGCATAACCAGACTTAACGGGCCAGGCCAAAACTTTTCTATCAGCAGGTGGGCTCCAACAGGTATTGACTTTACTACTTGATTTAGCTGCCCGGGATGAGATATATGTACAATAAGAGGATTATCTGAAGGCCGTCCTTTAGCAGTAAAAATACGTTTGACAGCTTCAATGTTCGTAGATGCGGCGCCCAGGCCGTAAACCGTCTCTGTGGGAAAAGCCACCAGGCCGCCTCGTTTTATTATACTACCCGCCCTGGATATAGAAGCAGGGTCTTCTCCAAGAAGCAGAGTCCCATTGACCCGTATTTTTGTGCGGTTCATTATCTTTCATCTTCTTTCATGACTAAAACAATTTAATCTTCTAAGACTAAGTGGGCAATATTATTGGCATGATCGGCTACCCTTTCCAGGTTGCTTAAGAGATCGAGGTAAATTACCCCGGCAGAGGGGTAGCACTTTTTAGTGTTAATCCTGTCAATATGCCTTTTACGAAGTTTCTTTTCCTCTTCATCCACTTCATCATCCTCGGCAACTATTTGTCTTGCAATCTCCCTGTCTTCATTTTCAAAAGCCATTATGGCTCTTTCCAGCATTAAATCAATCTTATTATAAAAACCGTTCATTTCAGCCAAAGCGATTGCAGAAAACGGCAGCCTCTCCTCAGTCTTTAACTCGGATAGCTCCATGATATTTTCGGCATGATCACCGATTCGCTCCAGATCGTTGGCTGCAGACATCAGGCTCCCGACCATCTTCGATTGCTCATGGGTCAGGGAATGTTGTGAAAGATCTGCCAGGTAAACATTTATTTCTTTTTCAAGACCGTCGACCAGCTCTTCCATCTGCTCGATGTGCTTAATTTTTTTAAGATCATCTTTAAGAAATACCTGCATTGATTCGCTAAGCATTTCCCGGGCAATGCCGGCCATGCGCAGCAATTCCATTTTTGCCCCTCCGATTGCAGCCGCAGGTGTTTTTAAAATACGCGGGTCGAGATACTTCGGCCCGAATTCTATCTTTTCATCCTTCCCGGGAATTATATAAGATACCAGCCGGGTAAAATATTTCAGAAATATAATAAATACAAAAGTATTTAGTATGTTAAATGCAGTATGGGTGTTGGCAACCTGCCGGGGCACTGTTGAAGCAGTTTGAATTAATAAATCGGTGAAAGGTTTAAGTAAGATTAGGGCCAGGCAGACCCCGATAACATTGAAGAGGACATGAGCAACAGCTGCGCGGCGGGCAGCAACATTAGCGCCGATGCTGGCAAGGATTGCTGTAATACTCGTCCCAATATTAGTTCCCAGGACAAGGGGAACGGCTGCATGAAAGGGTATCAGGTCTTGTAGAGTCAGGGCAATAATTACACCGGTAGCAGCGCTGCTGCTTTGGATAAGCGCAGTAAAAACAGCCCCGGCTAGAATACCAAGAATCGGGTATGAACTAAACTGCGTAAGCATATTATGAAATGCCGCCAGCTCTCTTAACGGGCTCATACCGCTGGACATTGTAGTCATGCCCAGAAACAGCAGGCCAAATCCGAGAACAGTTTGCCCTAGATAACGCTGAAACCGACGTCGCCCAAAAAAGTTCAGCAGTGAGCCGATACCAATGGCCGGGAAAGCAATAACGCCAATTTTAAATGAAACTATCTGCGCAGTAACGGTTGTCCCGATATTTGCCCCTATAATAACGCTGATTGCCTGTGAAAGATTCATCAGCCCGGCATTGGCGAAACCGACAACCATGACCGAGGCAGTACTGCTGCTTTGAACCAGGATGGTGACAAGTACTCCGGTCAAGACTCCCAGTACCGGTTTGTTGGTTAAAACTTCTAAAATACGACGGAAACGATCGCCTGCCGCTTTTTGCATCCCGGAGGCCATGATTTGAATGCCGAACAAAAAAAGACCCAAGCCGCCAATAGTACTGAAGGCCATCTCCCAGAACAAATACTGACCCCTCCATTAAAAGGGTTACCTGCCATAAGCAGATCATGCATTTCACATTATAAGTTATCCTTCTGTTAATTTCAATTTATTCTTCTCTTTACCTTTTTTTTCTCTCCACTTAATCAAAAATCTTGCATCAAAGTGATATGCTATAATCAAAACATTAAGTTTGGAGGTGAGGGTAGGTGTCCGGTTTGATTCGATTTGGCATTTCGATGGAAAAAGAACTCCTGGAAAGGCTGGACGAAGAAATAGTGAAACGAGGTTACCCCAACCGATCAGAGGCAATCAGGGACCTTATTCGCAATCAGCTGGTTGAGCTGGACTGGTCCCGGGATGACCAGGAAGTAGCCGGTACAATTACAATAATCTACAACCACCATGTCAGGGGTTTAAGTGACCTGCTTTTGGAACTACAGCATCAGCATCACGGCATGATCGTATCAGTTATGCACGTTCACCTGGAACATGATCATTGCCTGGAAGTAATGGTAATCAAGGGGCAGGCTTCTGAAGCAAAAGAACTTTCAGGGCGGCTGATCGGCGTCAAAGGTGTCAAGCATGGCAAACTGACCATCACATCTACGGGAAAAGGGCTTAATTAATATCCCCTTCCAGCAAACGCGGATGCCCGGCCAAGTCTCCGCGCCAGTTTATTGATCGGAACAGGCCCGTTTGCCGGCAGAGATTTTCCACTTTTTCTTTCTGGCCGGCGCCGACTTCAAGCAGAAGCAAGCCCGGGCTTTGAATATAGTCCGGAAGTTTTTTTAAAATAGCGCGGTATCCATCCATGCCATCTTCTCCACCATGAAGAGCTTCATTGGGTTCAAAACCTCTAATTTGCTGAGGCAAACTCTCCATCTCTACATCGCTAATGTACGGCGGGTTAGAGACAACCAGGTTATAAAGCGGCTTTGGACTGATAGCTTCAAGTGCATCAAAGTAATGGCCACAATGAAAGGCAATTTTATTTTCAACCCTGTGTTGCGCTGCGTTAATCCTGGCCGTAACCAGCGCTGCTGCGGATATATCCACAGCCGTGATTGAGGCTGTAGGCAATTCTAGAGCCAGGGTAATTGCTAAAATCCCGCTGCCGGTACCCAGGTCAATAGAATCTATCCTCTTCTGCTCCTGCTTAAGAGTTGACCACTGCAATGCACTGTCAACGATCAGCTCTGTTTCCGGCCTGGGAATTAAAACATGCCTGTTAACAAGGAAACGCCTGCCGTAAAAAAACTTTTCTCCGGTAATATATGCAAAAGGCTCGCCGAAGCATCTTCTTTCAATCAGCTCCCGGTAGGCTTTTTCTATTTTGGGGGGTATGATATCAGTTCGTGCTAAATAGAGCTGCAGCCTTCCTAACTGCATACAGAAAGCCAGCAGCAGCTCCGCCTCAATACGGGGCTCATCTACACCTGCATCTTTCAAGCATGAAGAAGCTCTTTGCAAAGCTTCTTCAATCTTTATCGGGTTCAAGTTACAATCAATCTCCCGCTGCTTTCAGTTTTTCCGCCCTTTCATTGGTGCTCAATTCTTCAACAATATCATTAAGATCGCCGGCCAGCACCAGGTCGAGCTTGTGTAAAGTCAGGTTTATCCTGTGATCAGTAACCCGGTTCTGGGGATAGTTGTAGGTGCGGATTCGCTCACTGCGATCACCGCTGCCAACCATTGTTTTACGGGCCTGGGCCTGTTCAGCCGTTTGTTCGGAAATAAATTTGTCCAACAATCTGCTGCGCAATATGCGCAGTGCCTTTTCTTTATTCTGAAGCTGTGATTTTTCATCCTGGCAGCTTACAACAAGCCCGGTGGGCAGGTGGGTGATCCGCACAGCCGACTGGGTAGTATTCACACTCTGTCCCCCAGGGCCTGTCGCACAAAAGGTATCGATCCGCAGCTCCTGGGGATTGATTTCCACTTCGATTTCCTCCACCTCCGGCAATACTGCTACTGTTGCCGCCGAAGTATGGATACGGCCGCCTGATTCCGTTGTCGGTATTCGCTGTACCCTGTGTACGCCACTTTCGTATTTCAAACGGCTGTATGCGCCTTTCCCTTCTATACCAAGAATTACTTCTTTAAAGCCCCCAATGTCGGTGGGATGTGACTCGACAATTTCGACTTTAAAGTTGTTTTGTTCCGCGTAACGTGAATACATCTTCATCAGGTCAGCTGCAAACAGGGCCGCTTCATCGCCACCGGTTCCTGCCCTTATTTCAATAAAAACACTCTTATCATCGTATGGATCTTTCGGTATAAGCTGCTCTTTGAGAGCCGCTTCAACTTTTTCCTTTTCCAACTTAAGAGAGTCTAATTCTACTCGAAGATAGTCGGACATCTCGGCTTCCTCGCTACCTTTAAGCATCTCTTCAGCATCAATCAGTTCCCGGTCAATTTCTTTGAGGCGACGAAATAGTTCGATGGCCGGGGTGATGGCCGCGATCTCCCGCGACATACTCAACCATTCTTCACGCCGATCAAGCACTTTGGGATCACTGAGCAGTTGCTCGAGTTCACTATAACGTTTTTCGATATTTTCCAGCTTTTCATACATTTACAGTCACCTCAAAAGATACGCAGTACCAATAAATTAGTTTAACTAAATCAATGATTAGCTGTACAATAGAAAAAGAGCAGAGCGCATGTGCTCTGCTCCCGGATTACATACCATATTTGCGTTTGAATCGCTCCACACGTCCCCCGGTGTCAACAAACTTTTGTTTACCGGTAAAAAAGGGATGACATTTGGAGCATATTTCCACCTTAATTGTCTCTTTGGTGGAGCCTGTTTCAAATGTTTCACCGCAGGCACATATAACTTTAGCGCGGTAATATTTTGGGTGTATGTCCGTCTTCAATTGATTATTCCTCCTTCGTTCTCTCCAGTCCCGGAATCAAATCATAGCACAAAGCTTTCTATTCTGCAACCACCGGGTTGATCGGTTAAAAAACCTTCCGGGGTTACATCGTGTGCATGTTTCCCAGAAATTCCTCGTTTGTTTTTGTTTTTTTAAGTCTGTCCATAAGTGCTTCCAGAAACTCAACACTGGAACTGCTGCCCATAGCTTTTCTCAAAGCCCACATCAACTCTATCTTATGCTCATCAAGAAGCAGTTCTTCACGGCGGGTCCCTGAGCGGGAAATATCAATGGCAGGAAATATACGGCGCTCAGCTATACGCCGATCCAGGTGCAGCTCCATATTACCGGTGCCCTTGAACTCTTCATAGACAACATCGTCCATGCGGCTGCCGGTGTCGACAATTGCCGTTGCAAGAACTGTCAGACTGCCCCCGCCGTCTATATTACGCGCGGCACCGAAAAAACGCTTCGGCTTGTAGAAAGCGCCGGGATCGATGCCTCCTGAAAGAGTCCGGCCACTGGGAGGTATTACCAGGTTATAAGCCCTTGTCAGCCTGGTGATACTATCCAGGAGAACGGCAACATCCCGGCCCTGTTCAACCAGGCGTTGAGAGCGCTCAAGAACCAGTTCAGCAATGTGAATGTGGTTCTCCGGTTTTTGGTCAAAGGTTGAGCTGACCACGTCAGCATTGACACTTCGCTCCATATCGGTTACTTCTTCCGGCCTTTCGTCGATCAGCAAAATGATCAATTCAATATCAGGATGGTTTATGGAAATGCTGTTGGCAAGCTGTTTTAAAAGCATTGTCTTCCCGGCCTTTGGCGGCGACACAATCAAACCACGCTGCCCTTTGCCGACAGGAATTAAAAGATCTATAATTCTCGTCGATAAAATATGCGGTTTTGTTTCCATGCGCATTGCCTCATCAGGATGGATCGGAACAAGCGCGCCAAAACGAGGCCGATTGGCCAGACGATCCGGTTCGTCATCGTTAATTTTCTCAACCTGGAGCAGGGCATAATAGCGTTCATTATCTTTTGGCGGACGGATCCTTCCGGTGATTATATCTCCTGTCCGCATGTTGAATCGGCGTATCTGTGAAGCAGAAATATAAATATCATCTTCTGAAAAATAGTATTTTTTTCGCCTTAAAAATCCGAATCCGTCAGCCATAATTTCAAGCATTCCTGACGCACTATGCTGTTCGCCATCTTCGGAAAACAAACGTGTCAATGCATCAATCAGATCCTGTTTACGCATAGTAGACTGACCTTTAACCTCATGCTCCTTTGCAAGACGATGCAGGTCATTTAAGGTCATCGTTTTTAATTTTTCCGTGTCCAAAACTAGCCACCACCTTTTATTAATTACCTCCAGACTTAAAGAGCAGAAAAGCCGCTGTCATGTAACCGGCCAAAACCAGCAAAGTATCGTACCCGATGCGGAAAACCTTCCTTTCCGACCTGTAAATCAGGCCAAAGACGATTATTGTGCTTAGCAGGACGACCATTACCGCTGATACCAGGTGATTGTCAGATACCGCATAAAGTAGCGGTCCCCGACGGTAAAAAAGGTCGGCCAGAAATACAACAAACAAATTCATGAAATTTGCCCCGAAAATATTGGCTACTGCCATATCAATGTAGCCCAAACGCACCGCTGTTATAGTAGTAACAACTTCAGGAAGTGAAGTGCTGATTGCCAATAATATTGAACCGACAAAAGTATGTCCAAGACCGGTTTCTAAAGCGATGCGGTCAGATGCTCCGGTAATCAACACACCGGCGAGAACGATAAAACCGGCTGCTATTGAAAATTGCAGCAGTGCCCGGCCGGTAGAAATGGACTTATTGGTAGTGTTGATCTCTTTGCCGGGAGGAATATGAGGCAGAATTTTCTTTTCATAACGATATACCAGTCTGCTGCCATAAATATAAGCCACTGCTATAAGCAAGGTTTCAGAGCCAATCCACCCTATAGGAAAATAAACAATCCCAAGCATGGCGATGGAAGCCAGGCATATTGTAATAATGCTCAGGGATGCAGTAATGATATGACCCTGATTAATACGGGCCGTTAAAGGCCCTCTTCCTTCCAATAGATCAATTACCGCCAGCAGCGACAGGTTAAAAAGACAACTCCCCAGGATATTGCCCATGGCCAGATCAGGAGCATTGATATAAACTGCGCTCAGCGTTGTCACCAGCTCCGGTAATGAAGTAGCCAGCGGAAGCATCATCGCCCCCACCCAGGCTGTTCCGATACCGGTATTCTCAGCAACTATTGCCGCATTCCTTGTTAGCTTACTTCCTGCTAAGATAATAATTACTGCACAGATAAAAAACTGTAACCAAGGATTGATCATTTTACTCCCGGGACATTGCGCTATTTTTTGTTGCCAATTAAATGCTTATATTAATCGGCAGGATTGATCCTGATTTCTTTATGAGGGGGATAAATAATATACAGGTGAATATAAACTTTATTCCAGGAAATTTTTTCTGCACTAAGAAGCAGGCAATGTTATTTTGGTGCCGGATAGGCTTATATTCTATATTTCTAATAATATTCCTGCAAAATATTGAAAAAAATTGTTATTCCGCATTATACCGGCTACAACGTATCGGCAAACCCCGGGGCTATGCTTGCAATTTCGAATCATTAATAAAGGGGTTTGACTCGGCCTCAGAACCTATGGTAGTTGCCGGGCCGTGACCGGGATAGACTATCGTTTCAGGCTTTAGAACAAGCAGCTTTTCCCATATGCTTTTCATTAATGTCTCATAAGAGCCTCCGGGAAGATCAGTTCTTCCGATTGAACCGGCAAAAAGAGTATCGCCACAAAATACGGCCGTCTTTTCAATCAAACATACACTGCCTGCAGTATGGCCCGGTGTTTCATGGACATTGAGAGTCAATGTTCCAAATGTAATCC
>PWUG01000371.1 GCA_003562605.1 Syntrophomonadaceae bacterium
AACTAAAAGTGCCTGTTTCCCCAGGCGACAATTCACTTGGACTGGAATAAGTAGACCGCGTATATTTGATATTGTCGTTCTTATACCCTCTTAACTCCGCCTTTACAAAACGAGCCAGCTTATCTGTATTGTTCTTAATCTCACCTACAACATACCAGTAATTGCCGTCCCAGTAGTCGTGAGATGATAAAAGCTCTAAAGGATCCTCTGGCTCTGGGGTAGGATCTACTAAACTCGAATAACTCAAAAACAATTTGTACGTATCGAACATTTCCGCATTGCTTTTCTTGATCATAAACCTAAAAGTGCCTGTTTCCCCAGGTGACAATTCACTTGGACTGGAATAAGTAGACCGCGTATATTTGATATTGTCGTTCTTATAACCTCTTAAATCCGCCTTTACAAACCGAGCCAGCTTATCGGTATTGTTCTTAATCTCACCTACAACATACCAGTAATTACCGTCCCAATAGTCGTGATATGATAAAAGCTCTAAATCCTCTTTAGGTTCTGGGTCAGGATCAGGATCTACTTTATCTTTCACCTTGATCATAAACTGTGCTTTCACACTGTCCGGGTTAGTGACACCTGCGGGTAGGTTCACCAGTGTGCCCTCAAAGACGTAATCGTCGGCCTTGTTGCCGTCATACGGGGGTGTGGAATCCATGCCCCAGTCCACATCCAGGTCCATCGTATCTCCGTTCACCGTGGCTTGCACGGTGGCCGGGAAAGGGATGTCTATCAGGTTTGTGCCGTAAGCAACTTCCACGGAAACCGCCTGGGTTTCCTGCACTACTTTATCTTCCGGGTCAGGATCGGGATCCGGATCCGGTTCCACGCCTACCCAGTCACCGTCTTTGTCCCAGTAACCGGCCAGGTTGTCCATGACCCAGTCGAAGTCTGCCGGAACGTTAGATTCCTTGGTACGAATGTTCAGCAGAATTCCGCCTTGCCAGAGGAACAGGTTATTCGGGTCCACCGCCAGAGCGGCACCGATGGCTGCCGCTGCATCATCGCGGTAGTCACGGATATAGTCAACGGTGAAGCCCTTACCGCCGATGATGAGCATATCTTCCAGTTCTACATGTAGAGCCGCCTTCTTGCCACCCTCACCCAGCACAGGTCCAGCAACTACCGCGGATAGAGCCAGCAGAAGCATTAAAGCAATACTAAAACAATAAAAGCACTTTCTTCTCATGACCTTCTCCTCCTAAAATATTTTGGTTTCACCATAGCTTTTAAAGCAATTAAACGGGGAAGCTAAAGTGCATTTATTGTTTCGTTATTTTCCATGTCTGTTCAATCATCCCACAAAGCAACTTAACTTCCTGATACTCTAAATCATCCAGCTCATCCAGCTTACTTTTTAACGTACTCCACCTGCTCATCTAACACGGTTTTCTTTCCCTGTTCCTGACCCTTGGAAAGCCTATCCAGAAAATAAGTTGCCCCACTTCCATCTTCAAAGACCATATAATCACTCAAGCACCAGGTAAGCGTAAAATAGAACACACAGGGCATTTACAGAACGATTATGTAATAATCCTGTTGCAGAATATTATTTATGAGGATTTTTTCCTTTAAAAAATACTTCGAGGTTCCGGTGCCCTAAAAACCTAGTTTGCCCTTTATAATAACACGGACCAGGGACACAAATATGTCCTAAAACTTAGAGCTGCCCTGATCTTGCAAATTAACCATTTTTTCAATATAGAACAACGCCTGCCACTGCTTCTCTTTAAAAGTCCTCAATAAATCTTCCTTTGCCTGGCCATAGGGTAACGCATTGTATTCACTTTTGATGAGAGCAATCTCTTCAGATAGTTCCCGGAGTTCTTTCTCCAGCTGTTCAAAGCTTTCTGTCATAACCTACTCCTCGCCTTTCTTCAAAAAGCTTATCCAGCAGTCCCTCAATCTTCTCCCGCTGCTTCTTTTATCCTTGAAGGATCCAGCTCAAAGCTAACATTCAGCCAACTGCCTTCTTTTGCACCAGGATGAAGTAGCTGCCTGGGTATATCAACTTAAGTTTCTTCCTCTCCGAAAAGGACAACGGCTTAATCGCCTTCCAAGCGTTCTATTAAGGCTTTCATTCTTGCCTCTATCTTAATTATCATATTTTGAAGCAAAACTTCCCCACCATTTACTTCCAAATAATTAAAGAGATGACAATGTATCGCGTAATTCTTTGGCTTCCTTGATACGGCTTCCCATTGAAACCCGAGCTGAAGGATGATAAAAGTATTTGACATTAATATCATCTGCCAGATTTAGTTTATTTTCATGCCAAGGAATAGTCTTACCTAGAAGTACTATTACCGATGGTTTAATATACTTAATTAGAGCATTGGCAATCGGAATCCAATAATTAGTATCGATCTTTCTTAATTGTTTCCAGTTATTACCTGTTTGAAATGGTATTAAGTTTGCAACAACTGTTTCTCTTTTGATGTAATCAATCCCATGGCAATCTTTTGCATCATTATGTTTATACCAACAAGTTTTATCTTCTCCATGGAGTGCAAGACAGAATAACCTCAACACACCCTTATCAAAAGAACTAGCTTTGTTGACAATACAATTGATAGCTGAATCAACAAATAGCATCTCATTCTCAAATAAATCTCCAGTACATTCTACACCTACACGCTCTTCTTTTATTCCACCAGGATCTCGACCAAATATCAGTGTAGTGCATGGCTTGGGTGGGGAAAGAAAAAGTCTAGTTCCATATAGCCTGATATCAGGGTATTTCGTTTTTAATTCATTAAAATTATCAACTGTGAGCTTGCATATATGCTTAATATCTTGATCCATTATCAGCTCTCCTTAAGTTGGTATTCCTTACACATTCTTATAAATTCATCAGCGCTATCTACCGA
>PWUG01000335.1 GCA_003562605.1 Syntrophomonadaceae bacterium
CAAAAAGAATTCATCTGGACGAAGCTGATGCGGCAGCTTGAACGGCTGGTTTTAGGGTATCCAAACGATAAATCATTGAAAAATAAAAATTAGTAAAATTTTATAATTTTGGGTATTGACATAATATGCATATTGTTATAGAATAAACCATCAGTGTGTATTATACCTGACCGACAAGGGCAAACCTGCCGTGAAGCAGGGGCGCAAAGCCAAGGGTCAATATCTTCTTAAAGGAGTTATGACAGCCTGGCTGCCGAAGCAGGTAATATTTTTATTTTTCTTGTCGGTCTCTCACTATGGGGAGACCTTTTGAATTTTAGGATTGCGAGTCTACTCTTTAAGTTTTAATACAATTTATCTATATAAGTAAAAATTTTTATTATAGCAGTTAAACATATAGGAAATATTTTGGTGTAGTTAGCAGGAAATTACAAATCCTTAGAGAATAGGTTGCAGATAATGGGTGGAATTAATATTTGCAATAATATTTAGATATATTTGACAATGCATTTGCATAAGTTATATAATGTGGTAAAATATTGACAATATGTAAATCGTTAAGTTGCCTGACTGTTTAATACAAAACCTGGCTTTATAGATTGAGGGGTGTTATTAAATGAATCGAAAAGATCCTGGCAAAGACCTGGATGTCAAGGCATCGCAATTATTTAAATTACTTAAAAACAGGATGTTTCTAATTATTGCCGGGTCAATCCTGCTGATAGCTTTAGTGGGCGGTATTTACAGTGTTGTTTTACTGCGTAATCATACGGCATCCGACGAATTGAATGTTGATAATACCGCATTAAATGATCAGGATATTGCCGATACTGCCGAAGTCCTTCCCCAGCAAATAAGAAGCAACGACGATACAGATCAAAGATCCTGGTCAGCATTTACTCCGGGCGCCGATCCATTCGGTGGTCCCATGAAGCTTACCGGTGTAGTAATTGGAGGAAGAAGTGGTTCTATGGCCATTATTGAGTCAAGCGGGACCTCCTATATAGTTTCTGAAGGCGACTACGTTGATGATTTATGGGCCGTGCGTCAAATAACGAGAGAGACAGTCATTCTGCGTGCCCATAACCAGGAGGTTAGCCTCTATTTTGACCAGCCCCCATCTACAAGGTCATTGGATTACGAAGGCGAATCGGAGGAGGATGCTTCAGAGGAGGGTATATAAATGAGGAGCAAACGCAGAAAAATGGGCTCTTACACTATCGACAGGCGTTGGCTGTTTGGTGCAATCGGTTTACTGGTCTTTATATTTCTTACTGTAGATTGCACTCTTAATCCAACCCTTGTTCTCGAAAACACGGCTGAAGCGGATCAGCTAAGCTTTCAAACTGCCGCCTTCGAATTTGAAGAGCCACAGCTGGAACCTGAAACAGGTTCAGCAACGCAGCCTGAGAGATCAGCTTTTCTCTCAGACGAACTCTGGGCTGATGTGTCAGACGAAATCATAACCCCGAGACCTACACATACTTCCCCTGACAGGATATCGCTTAATGTAAAGGATGCCAACCTGCTCGACGTATTATCGATGCTCGCTTATATACTGGATGCCAATGTTATTTTCCTTGAAGAACCTTCCAAGATTACGATTAAAACTGAGGTCCTATCCCCGATTACAACTTTTCAAATTGTCCTGCAGAAGAAAGGACTTGACTACCTTGTAATCGGCCGTAACTATATCGTGGGGGAAAGGAGTCGTCTTTATGGTGACTTCACCAACAGGATGTTTCTCTCCCGTTTTAATCTATTCTACGTTTCCGCAGATAACATGGAAAGCTATATCAACGAACTGGGGATACCCTTACAGAGCCTGGCTGTCGATTCAAACCAAAAAGCGCTCTGGATGCAGGGCACTCCGATGGCCCTCGGAAAGGCCAGGGAATTGATAAATACCCTGGATGTTATGGAGAATGCCGCTTTTGCTGAAGGCGGATCCCGCAAGATCCGGATGCCGGTTGCCATCGCTACCGGCCAGCGGGCAGAGGAAGAGCTGGAAGCGCTCATCGATCTGCTCAGCATTCTGCTTGACGGCTTTCGGGATGGGCGGACTGAAATGGGCTGGGTAACCTGGAATCATCCTGATCCCGTGCCCCGTATCTACATGGATTGGAAAAGCCCAATTATCAGGCCTTATGATATCATGATGAAAATTACCCGTGACTTTAATAATGATTACGGCAACCAGATCCGCTACCTGATTGCTGAAGGCACACCCGATAATATTGAACTGGTGAACCAGATGATCACGGCGATCGCCGGCACCCCGGGAACGCCAATCGGGCTGCAGGATGAACCCGATCCTGATCCGAACAATAATGACGATAACAATAATTCTAACAGCAATACTGTACAATGGGTCCCTACTGCACCACAGGGTGGCAGTGTTCAGTCTTATACCGTTACACTTAACGGCGTTCCCCCTGAAGGCGGAACGCTCAGTGGTGCCGGCTCTTACACAGAAGGTCAGAATGTTAAAGTTACCGCATCACCGGTGGAAGGTTATGAATTTGTGCGCTGGATTGAAAACGGGTCGCAAATGTCAACCAACCTAACCTATACATTTAACATTTACAGGAATACCACCCTGGAGGCTGTATTTATCAAGAGCAGTAATCACACAGAATCGGAAGCTGCCGGAGACTAGAACTCAGAGATAAATTAATGTTACAAACGGAGAAACTAATTATGAGCAATAATAAACACTACCCGGTCGGGATGATCGAGATACTGAAAATGGGAGCGGAACAAGAGGCTTCAGACCTGCATTTTGCAGCAGCCGATCCGCCCATATTTCGCATTAACCGGGCCATGGTAAAAACTGATCTGCCGAAGCTCTCACCCGACAATGTTA
>PWUG01000360.1 GCA_003562605.1 Syntrophomonadaceae bacterium
CGATATGGTCATCCTGAATGAAAACCCCCTGCAAATGGCGTCCGGGGACCTGAAGCGACTAAAAGTGGAAAAAACTTACCTGGCCGGCCAGGAGTACTCCCCGGGGAAAACCATTCCTCAGCCTATTATTGACAGTCTGAAAAACCGGGCGAAAATTATATAGAGCCCTGTTATACGAAGAAGTCAATTTATCACCTGCCATTCAGATATAATTCTTTTAGAGTATTAGATATACTTCCTCCGTGTAATGTAAAGATGCTAGGAATATGGTATAAAAGAAATAAGAAAGAGTATGTACTCTTAAAAAGGGGTAAATGTTTGTGCGCAATATGCTATTCTTGCTGGTTCTGACCGGCTTTGTTTTGGTGGCCTTTTTTACGATCAAGCCTTTGTTTGCAAACATTGTCATCAATCCTGAAAGTCCGGCAACCGGCTCGCCTGAAGAAGGATTCCACTTTGAACCTGAAGCTTACTTTCCTGTTTTCCAGGGCGGCAGTGCCCTGGCTATATTTCTGCAAAACAACTACCAGGAAACCGTCAGCTTTAGTCTGGCCCACGAGCATGCCCACCTGACCCTCATACCCCGGGCTGGTAGAATTGCTGCCGGGTGTAGTAAAAAAATTGTGGTTTATGTTTGCCTGGAATGCCCAACCGGTGAAATTGAACTGCCGGTATATCTGCGTGCCGAATTAGAAGGCACCAGGTTCGGGATGGATACGATTCTTTATATGGATGTAATCCCCGGTGAGCTCTCCCTGAGCTGGCAGGAGGGTACTTTGGAAGTGCTCTTAAATGGTGAACCCGCTCCGAAAGGGACCCTGGTTTCCTACCGCCTGCCGGATCAGGAAGGCTGGGAAGATTGGAGTGAACTGCCGCAAACAGATCCCCCCGGACATCTTGAACCGGGCAGTTATGAATTTGAATTTAAAGCAGTTTTGGGTTCTATTACCTCAGCAATTGAAAAATTTTACATTTCTGTCGAAGCAGCAGGAGAAAACCTGACGGCAGAAGAGTTAGTCGCCCCGGATCAACCTGTAAATAACCATTCTGTTTCCAATGATCAACCTGCTGAGCCGCCAAAACCAGCTGAACTACCTAAAAACCTCGATCCTTCCGAAAAACCAGCACCTGAAAAACCGGAATCCTGGAAACCGCATGCCAACCCGGTCAGGCAGGGCTACACGGCTTACAAACTCACTGTCTCAGGTGCACCGATAACGGGGATCTTTTATTTTCAGAATTTCCAGATCAGCCCCAGCGAGGGCTCTCCGCTTATGCCGGATGGAGCCTTCGTGCGGATTAACGTAAGCAAAGACGGCCTTGGACAATATTTCGATTGGTCTGCCAATGTCCGAATTAAGGAAGTCCTGGTCAGCGGCGGCCCGGTCTACAATTTTTACTCCTACAATTCTCCTATGGTTGGCGATTACTATCTGCACGCCCCGGTTAAGCCGGGTAGCAAGTTTTATTATGATATCCAGCATATAACTTTTTACTTTGGGGAATCAATTGAACCTTAAACTAAAGTTAAAAATAGTCATATAGTCCTTTTGGGGTATGTTTTATTATTCTTTTGTTCCAGTTAAGATACATCAGAAGTATGATGTATAAGCTTTGCAAGGAAGTTAAAATCGATTTAAACAGACAAATTCACATTCTGAAAGGGGTATCCCTTAGTGAGAAAAATACTGATGATTGTTATTATAACTAGTTTTGCCCTGGTGCTTTTTATTACTATCAAGCCGCAAATGGCCAGCCTGATTGACAATTATGAAACACCTTCAATTAGTATTTCGGATGGTCAGATCGCGCTTGAAACAGCTCCATATTTTTCTGTCGTCCAGGGTGGTACTGAGCTGGCTCTATACGTTAAAAATAACACGGCATATCTGGCCAGCTTCAGCCTGGGCCATGATCATCCTCACCTCACCTTCAGGCCCCAGGGAGACAGACTTGCTTCCCGCAGTGTAAGGGAAGTATTTGTGCATGTTGATCCCCAGTGCCCCGTTGGGGAAATTGAACTTCCGGTTTACTTGCGTGCTGAAGTCAATGGTGAGCGAATCGTAACAGATACGATTATTATTTTTAATGTTATCCCGGGAGAACTCACCCTGGAATATGATCAGTATGGTCTCAAGGTTCTGTGGAATGGTGAACCGGCGCCCCGAGGTGTCTCAGTTTACTACCGCCCACCCGGTAATAATGAATGGCAGATCTGGGGTGAAACACCGCGAGTAGGAACTCCAGATTATCTTGGCCCCGGGGAATATGCATTCGAATTTAAGGCAGAGCTGGGTGATGCCGCATCTGAAATTGAAAAATTTATATTTACAATTGAAGAAATAATCGTTGAAGAAGAGCCTGATCCTGATTCCGGGGCAAATAATGCTAACGCAACCTCATCAACTGCTGAACCGGAACCTGTACCTGAACCGGAACCACAGAAGGAACCTCCCAAACCGGGAACCCGGGAATATTTGGTTATGATCCACAAGCGGATGCAAGTGCCGGAGGAAAAGACAGAAGATAAGGAAGAAGAACAAAAAAAATGGTTTGAATAGCCTAGGAAACACCTTTATCCTGTCACCATTAATCTGACTAAAGGTTGTAAATCAGTTACCGCGATGCAGACCTTTGGATACGGCAAAAAGAGCAGCCTGGGTGCGATCCTGGAGGCTTAATTTTTCAAGAACTGCACCAACATGTTTTTTAACGGTATGTTCGCTTATGAATAATTCATCGGCAATAGAGCGATTATTTAACCCTCTGCCAAGTGCTTTCAGCACATCCAGCTCCCTTGGTGTAAGTTCACTCAGGTCGTGTTTTCCGCTGGAGCGCCCTTTTTCCATGGCA
>PWUG01000366.1 GCA_003562605.1 Syntrophomonadaceae bacterium
TGGTGAAGCTGGCCAGGTTGCTGGCTCAAGCTGCTAAAAAAGGCTTCAATAAAGTGTTTAAATCCACGAAAGCATAGAAGAGCCCTGGTAATTCGGTGCGCTGTAACCAGGAATGATCATATCACCATTGGACCCAGGCTGCGGGTAATGCTATTTTGGCGCGGGTGTGTAACCCATATCCGCTGCGTATTTCTTGAGTTTCCCTGATGAACACTGGTTTTGCCTGGCTCCACAAACGCAGGGATCTCAGCAAGGCCGCCTCAACTTAGTTGAGTAAGGGCACAGTAAGTTAATTCTCAGGCGGCCGGTTTCGATGAAAGGAGATAAAACATGGATAAAGACAACCAGGCCTACCAGGACTATTTAAGTTTTTTAACCACCAATCCCCGGAATTCTCTGGGCCTGAGATTGGAAGAACTGGCTGTTGTCAAGCCGCGGCACACGGCGATTATCTGCCACGGAGATGAGTTTACCTACAGTGAATGGAACGAAGAGGCGAATCGCTACAGCGCCTTTTTTGCTGCAGCAGGCTATCAACGCGGTGACGTGATCGCCCTGATGATGGATAACTCCGTGCATATGTTGGCTGTGGTTGCCGCTTTGAGCAAACTGGGTATTATTTCCGCGTTGATCAATACCAGGTTAAGAAAAGAAAGCCTGGCCCGGGACATTAATCTTTGCGAGGCCAAGGCTATTGTGCTGGACAGCAAGTGTGCGGAAAGAATCGTGCAGGTTGAGGATTATCTCCGTTTATGGCATCCCGGGGAGATGATGCTTCTCGCAATCGCGGGGGAAGAAGTACCAGCCGGGTTTAAAGACATCAGGCAGACGATGCCCCCGCAAGCAGCCAACCCCCTGTCCACGCCAGCCACCTCGGTAGATGAAACACTGGCTTATTTGTTCACCTCCGGCAGCGGCGGGCGCAGAAAAACCGTTCCCATCAACAACCTGCGGTGGCTCATGGCGGGAAAAGCATTGGAAGTATTTACCGGTTTAACCTCGGACCGCGTCCAGTACTTATGTTTGCCCTTGTATTTAAGCGGCGGTTTTAATGCCTGTTTTGCCGGCATGGTGGTTTCCGGTTCAACTTTGGTTATGGCGAAGCGCTTTGCTGCCTCGACCTTCTGGAGCGATATCGACAGTCACGGGGCCGATTACTTTTTTGGCGTTGGCGAAATGTTTCATTATATCTACAACCAGGATCCCGCTGAAGCGGACCGCCGGCATCCCGTAAAGACGATCATCAGCAACGGCTTAACCCCGGACCTCATCGAACCCTTTAAACAACGCTTTGGCGTGCAGCAAATCATCGAAACCTACAATACTACCGAAAACATCGGGACGTTTATCAACGTGGATGAAATTCCCGGGATGTGTGGAAACTTAAACCTGGGGGGCATCCGCCAGGGCGAACTGGTGCAATTCGATGAAGAGAAAGAAGAAATCTTAACGGACGACCAGGGCAGGGCGATTGCCTGCTCGCCCGATGATGTTGGACTGCTGCTCTGCACCATTTATCATTACAATGATTTTCCCGGCTACATCAATGATCCTTCCGAAACGAAAAAAATCATCATCCGCGATGTTTTTACCCCGGGAGATCAGTACTTCCACACCCAAGATTTAATGCAACTTCATGCAGGAGACCACCTATCGTTTCAACGGAGATTGGGTGATGTTTATCGCTGGAAAGGAAGAACCATCTCGGCCACGAAAGTGAGCGATACAATCAAGAAGTTTTTCGGCGCTGTGGACGATGCGTTTGTATTTAATGTTACCATCCCGGGTTATAAAGGTTCCTGCGGCATGGCCGTCGTGTCACTCATCCCGGGAGAAAAACTAAACTGGGCGCAATTTAACGATTATCTTAAACGCAGGCTGCCTGCCCACGAAATACCCTTGTTTTTACGCCTCACGGAAGAAGAATTCCTGGATGATGGGCTCAAACAAAAATACCGGGAGGAAGGCGCGAATCCGGAAACGAAAGACGAGAGCAGCCCTGATGAGATGTATGTCTTTGACCATGCCCAGGGCAAATATATTGAGTTGAACGAAGCGATTTACGCGCAAATCCTTGACCAGGGATTTATGGTATAATTGCATATCAAAACCCGTTTACTGAAAGGACGTATAGTGTATATGTACCCATTGATGAATACGCTTTTTCCAACACCGTTCCTTGAAGCGCCGCCGTTTTCATATGCCCCGGCGCTGATGGAATTCAACACCAAGGCATTCAGGTACTTCCAGATCTTGGCTGATATCCGAAATCCGGAGACCGACTGGTCTACCCCGAACGAGATCATCTACGAACACCAGACCCTTTGTTTAAGGCATTTTCCTAACCGGGAGGAGCCAAAAGCCAGGAGACCGGTCTTAATCTTACCACCCCAGGCCGGGCACCACTCCAACCTGGCTGATTATTCTCCGGCCCAAAGCCTGGTAAGGGTTTTCCATCGTTA
The DNA here is from genome assembly GCA_003562605.1 of Syntrophomonadaceae bacterium. The sequence continues at coordinate 2,463 of PWUG01000366.1, forward strand.
CGGGTACGACGTCTACGTGGCCCAATGGTTGTCCGCAACATCTGCGTTTAAAGATCTCGGGATCGATGATTATATCCGCTTAACAGATGAAGCTGTCGAGGCGATCAGGGAGAGAACCGATATTTTCCGCATTAACCTGGTAGGCCAGTGCCAGGGAGGTTGGCAGGCGGCTATCTATACTGCGCTGTACCAGGATAAAATCGCTGCATTGATTACAGCAGCAGCACCGATCGATGTCGAGGCGGAACCTTCTCCCATCGTGGAGATGGCCAAAATGCCCCTGTCGTTTTTTCAGTACCTGGTTGCCCTGGGAAACGGCTTGATGGACGGCAAGCTAATGGTAATGGGATTCAAAAGCATGCAGCCGGAGGAACACTATTTTAACA
>PWUG01000357.1 GCA_003562605.1 Syntrophomonadaceae bacterium
AAAAAAACAAATATGGTTCTAATATGTTCGGGCATTCATTACTGTAGCTATAGCCAGGGCGGTATTCCCAGGTCCAGGTAAGGTCAGCTATGCGGGTGCCTACTGGCAGCTCTCCTACTGCAATTGAACCGTTTTCGTAATCCAGAATATAGTCTGCATCAATATCAGCTATGTCAACCGGGGTGTTGTCCGGTTCTGCTTCTTCCCTGCCGCAGCCGGCAATGGCCAGAAGTGCAATAAAAATTATTAGCGCCAAGATATGTTTGAGGGTGATCATGATTACTGTTCCTTTCTTTTCGGAAGCACTCCTGTATTTATTTCAGTGAACACTTCAATTCAATTGCTCACGAGTGCGGTTTTTGTTTATAAATTGAAGTAATCAAGTATTAGCCAAATACCATGCGAAGAAATAGCAAAAAAATAGGTGTGTAGGTTAGACCGGTTCTTACATAAAATGGTGCAAGATATTCTATTGATAATAAAAGAGCAGGGATACCTACTATAAGAAATCTTTCAAGGTTAAACTTAAACCGACCGCTCTTCTTAAATTGATCTATCAAGTACTCGATCCCTAAAAGCGCTCCCAATAAATAATATAATAGATGCATGCTAACTATTGGTATTAAAGAAAACCTGGGCATCCTGCGCAATTCCATATCGATAGGCAGCATAAGGTGAGAAATAATCAAGGCGATAATTATGAACAATACAATAATTACAGCATATTTCAACCTCAATTATTCCACCCCCTTTAAAAACTAATATTTATTTTAAGCCCCTTTAAGCAAGATCCTATTGTACTGCCAAGTCTGATTCATTTTCCTGTATATATTTATATAGCGTCGGCCTGTTTATTCCAATCAATTTAACGAATTTCTTAGCCGTAACATCTCCCACTTTGTGTGACGTACTGCTCTTCTTCAGGGGCTCTTTGGCGTTTTCCAGAGTCTGGATTCAGTTAACTTATTTCCTTTTTTAATCTTCATTACCAAACGAACTGACGTAGCAACAAATGCTAAACCAAGTACTATTAATCCGATGATTGCTTGTAAAAGTGAAATAGAATTGGGAAACAGAAAAACATACTTAACATAAAAAAGATATATTAGTAGAATAAAAATAACAGCAGCGAGTTCAACGTAATAGCGCTTCTTATAAATATTAAATATTATCACTGCGATGCCACTGATCATGACTAGCAAATATAAAAGTGTATCAGTACTAATTTTGAATCGCCTCTTGAACGAATTTACCACGAGCAAGCACAGAACGGCAATCGCGACCAATGCCTTCATCGTTAATTATATTGCTTTCTTCAAATATTTAGTCTTTCCTTTCTGTTTAATGGATTCCATAAGATGAAAGAATCATTTTGATTTCTGTTCCCCAAAATTACTACTTTATAAATGTTATACTTATATGTATAATAATATTAGCAAATATTTAAAAGGAGGCTGCCACTATGCCAACAAGGACAGTGTATGTGAAAGAAGAACACCAGCAATTATGGGATCGTGCAAAAGAATTAGTCGGTGATGAAAGTCTTTCCGAAATAGTGGCGGAAGGACTACAGCGGGTGATCGCTGCCAGAGAAGCAGTTAAAGAAGATGAGAAGCCAGAGAGCGTTGAGCCGGAGATGGTTACTATATTGGCATTACTTAAGCAGTTAATTAGCCATTTGGAGCATATCAGGCCGTTTCCTGCCCCTTCACCGATCAAGGCTCCTTTAACTAAAGAAGAATTGATAAAAGAGGAATAAGCGATCAGCAGGGTGAGGAAATGACTAAAAAAAGCAAAAACAGCAGGGCTGCCGGCACAGGCAGTCTTTCACAGCTGAGGACAGAAGCTGGCGGGGCAGTTATATTATAAGTTGCGATCGCCACATCCCCTGCTTGCCCCTTACTCGATATATTCGAGCCCGTGCATCTGGCACCACTCGATAGTAATTTCTTTATACTGCTTATCACGGAAGGTATACCTCTCACGCTCACGGTCAAGCTCGTAAACCATATCCTTATAAAGCTGGAAAGCGGAAGTACTCCCGGACGGCTGAAGGGTTCATCCCGGAAAAAATGCTGTTCGAAGTTGAAAGCATGTAACCACTGCTGCCACCCTGTCCCAGACAGCGTTCAATATCGGCGCGAACGGCATCGAGGTCTGGCTTGCAGAGCAGGTTGACATCGACGTTGCCGACCAGAACAAGCTTGCCGCCGTAGGCAGCCTTGATTTCGTCCAGGCGGTTACCCGCCGGTGGTTCCAGGCCGTGCACACCGGCAAAGCCGGCTTCGACAGCGAAGGGCAGCAGTTTGTCCATGCAGCCGTCGCTGTGCCAGATAACCGGGACCGGCAGCTCCCTGACGATGTGCCTGTGGCAGGGCAGAACCAGGGTGCGCCAGAGCCGGGGCGAAATCATCTGCCCTCCTCTGTACGCAGCATCATCGCCCATAACGATCAGCTCGGCACCGTGCTCGACCGCCTGCTTAAAGAAGGCCAGGCACCAGTTGGTCCGCGATTCCATCACCGCCCGCACAAAGGGAAAATCCCTGTTGAGCATGGTAAACATGTGCTTCATGCCCATGGCCAGGTAGGTGCTCATGAAAGGCCCGATGTGAGTGCCGAAAAAAGGGAAGTGATCGGGGTAACGCCGCCTAAGCCCGGTTATTTGCTTCTCGCAAAAATAGCCGGGGGCAGCGGCAAGCGGAGGAGTAAAACGCTCCAGGTCGCCCAGGGTTTTTACAGCCCCGTCAAAGAACATCCCTTTTTTCCAGATCCGGCCGAACTCGTCCACCCCATCTTTCCAGGCATTGCTGTCGGCGGGGCTTTGCC
>PWUG01000212.1 GCA_003562605.1 Syntrophomonadaceae bacterium
CCGGGAAAAAGTAAGCAGATTTTTGATGATTCTCTGACAGCGGATACCACTGGAATGGATATCTTTGATCAGTTGATATTGCGGTTCTTCAGGTGAAGCTTCTCTTAACAGCAGTTGTGAGTTGCCGACAATTGCTGTCATCGGGCTGTTCAGCTCGTGAGCTACTCCGGCTGACATTTCTCCCATTGAGACCAGTTTAATCGAATCGATCAGGCGGGTTACATCCTTGGCGTAATAAGTAACGCCGTACGGTTCATTTTGTTCTGTGAAGGCGGGATAGGCAAAAATATCCAAGACCCTGTTGTAGCGAGTTCTAGACTGCAGATAAGCGGTTTTTTGTGAATGCAGGACCTTATCAGCGATGCAGGGGGTGCATTTTTCTTTGCGCCCATAAAAAAGCTGGTAGCATTTCGATCCGATTAAATCTTTTTCAGATTTTGTAAAAAATTCTACGGCTGCCTGGTTTACCCGCTGGATTTCATAATCACGATTAATAAAAATCAGCAGGTCGGTTACAGCAGAAAATGTAACCTCCCACTCACGTTTAATTTGCAGTAATTCGCTAATTTTTTTCTTTAAGGCGACGTAGTAAGATTTTTTTGAGCTGTGTACTCCTGTTAGTTTTTCAATAAGCATTTTCTTGTTCTGTATAGGCATTACTTTTCACTTCCCGGTGTCTCCAGGGCGGAGCGAAAAATATTGATAATATCTTCCTCATCCGCATCCCGGGGATTAGTGATAAAACAGGCATCGTTGGTTGCATTCCGACTCAGGTTCGGAATCGATTCTTCCGGCAGTCCGAGTTCGGCGAGGCCTGAAGGAATGCCTACATCGCGGGCCAGTTGCTGAACCATATCGATCGCTTTTTCAGCAGCCTCACGTGTTGATAAATTGTTGGTTTGCGCTCCCATAGCTTTAGCGATAGAGGCATATTTATCGACGCAGGCAATTAAGTTAAAGCGCATTACATAAGGCAGTAAAACTGCACTAATGGTGCCGATGGGCAGATCCAGGAGGCCGCCGACCTGGTGAGTCATAGCATGGGCAAGACCAAGTACTGCATTCGAAAAAGCGATTCCGGCATGGAGGCTTGCCTTACCCATGGCAATCTTGGCCGTTTCATCGACCTGGCTGGCGACTGAGGATCGTAAATTCGCGGAAATAAGCTTAATGGCATGGAGAGCGTGAATATCAGTCATATCGGTTGCAGCCAGGGAAAGATAGGCTTCAATAGCATGACTTAATGCTTCCATTCCGGTATGGGCTGTTACTTTGCCGCTGACTGTAGACAAAATTAAGGGATCGGATACAGCAATATCAGGAACGAGCGATTTTGATATTATGGTCATTTTTATCTTACGGTTGCTGTCGGATATTATTGCAAACTGGGAAACCTCGGCCCCGGATCCTGCTGTGGAAGGAACTACGATTAAGGGGGGTAAGGGTTCATTGATCATGTCGATACCCTCAAAGTCATGTATTTTCCCCTTGTTAGTGGACAGGGTGGCGACAGCTTTAGCTGCGTCAATGGCGCTTCCTCCTCCAACCGCCAGAACGGCATCGCAGCCTGTATTGGTATAAAGAAGCGCGCCTTCCTCAACCTCGTAGTCACGTGGATTGGCTGAAAAATCGGTCCAGAGCTGATAATTCAGGTCGGCTTCCTTGAGGAATGTAATTGCTTTTTCTACCCAGCCAAAGTGCATCACTCCCGGGTCGGCAACCAGGAATACACGTGACGAGCCGAGACGACTGCAGCATTCCCCGACCTGGTTTAGTGAACCGGAACCGAATATTATTTCCGGGGTTACAAATTTGCTGATATACATTTTTGAACCCGCCCTTTAAAGATCTTAATTTCCTGCCTTAGTATTCTATTGATATAAGTATAAACCCTTTATTATGCTCCGGTATAATGAAAGTGCCCCGCTTTGATTACGGAGCACTTAAGGGCTTCTATAAGCTGTGCTGCTTTGAACGAAATGAACTGTCATCGCCCGGGTAATAATGCAGGCTCCCGGTTACCTTTTGTTTTTTCTACAAAAGATTCTTCGTATATTTCAGGCACTAAGCCGAAACCGACATTGTTCTCCATCAATTTTTTACACTTGTGTCTCTGTTGTTTGCTACAGCCGCAGCTCTTTGCTTCCGTAACGTTCAGGCTCCGGCCGTAGGCGCCGGCACTGCAAAACATTACCCAGCCATTGAGACTCTGGTATTCTTTCCAGTTCGGGCAATCGACCAGCTTTTTCATCACTCCCACTCCTTTACCTTTTTCTTGATTCCTGGATTCTTTACAGTTTTCCCTACCCGCTAAACTCTTCCATTAGCTACGATTCCCCTGGGTATAATCGGGCGCAGGTAGCAGGTCCAGTAAGCCACGGCGACGAACACTACGCCTCCGATTATGTTACCGATAGTTACCGGTACCAGATTGTTGATTAAGAAAGCCTGCCAGCTGATACTTTGTAGTACGGCTGGGTCCACCAGACTCTGAACGATTGCAGTGTTTTTGACCAAAATACCCATTGGAACGAAGTACATATTTGCGATTGAGTGTTCAAACCCGGCGGCAACAAATGCCGTAATCGGAATCATAATCGCCAGTATTTTGCTGATAGCATCTTTTCCGGCCAGTGAAAGCCAGACAGCCAGGCAGACCAGCCAGTTGCAAAGGATGCCTCTGAATAACGCTTCACTCCAAGTCAGAGTTGTTTTGATATAGGCAATGTTGATTACCCTGATGGCGATCCCGCCGTCGTTGGCTTTCCAGATGCCGGAGTAGTAGAAAAGGGCTACCACAACCAGGGCCCCGACAAAATTGAACAGGTAGACCCAAAACCAATTTGAGAGAACCTGTTTTCCACTAATCTTTTTGTCCAGGTAGCCTGCAGCAAGCAGGTTATTGCCGGTGAAAAGTTCTGCTCCTCCGAGGATGACCAGGATCAGACCGAGGGAGAAAGAGACTCCCCCTACCAGGCGGCTAAGCCCGTCACCGATATAGACCGACAGATCGTTGGTGATGATTGTAAACATTACTGCACCTATAGCGATATAAGCCCCGGCAAGTATGGCGAGCATAAAAAGCGAGGGAGCGGCGGTAGTGGTTTTATTCTGTGCTGCATCAACAACGGTTCTGGCAATTTCCTGGGGCGGATCACAGGACAATACCGGAGTGGTAGCTGCAGCAGGTACAGGTGACAGAGCAGGCAGCTCCTGGGGAACGACCCCATCCCCCGTAGCATATACCATGCTCTTCATGCACTCCTTCCTTTTTTCAGCTGAGCAGCCGATTGCCTGCAGGAACTGAGGGTTGACCGGACGGTTAAAAGCAGCCAGTTCACAGTAACAAATATGCCCCGCTATCGAATCGTACTCATTCCAGAATGCACACTTCTCGGTCATTGTTGGTGCCTCCCTTCTCTTGATTTTTAAATTTCTGCTATATACTATTGCAATCGCCGTGCCAAGATTAAAGAGGTTTTATTGTAAGTTATTTATAGAGGGGAACATCTTTTTTGCGGCATATTAATACATGATAATCATAAAACTGTAAACTGTTAGATGCCACTTTAGTAACAAAAATGACGCAAACAGGTAACTTTGTTGACCCTGGAGGGTTAATGTAAGCTGGAGCGGGGTAGGCAGTCTACTTAATTTGACGGTGTTGTTGAGGCAGGATATAATTTAGTGCATAAATACCGGGGGGTATCAGCCGATTCCCCTCTCTTTTGGTGTACGCTGCTGAACGAATCTTTTTAAAGGAGGGCCTGCTCTATGCTGAAAAACATACTTGAACTATGGTCTGAAGATAATTCCTTCATCAATATTTTAGCCAACATTAATAAAATACCGGGTTACCAGGCCGCCGTCACGGGAATGGATGGCAGCGCCCGGGCCTTTTTTATGGCTGCCCTGGCTTATTTCTGCCGTCGGCCGGCCCTGATTATTACTACTGATGCTCCGCGGGCGGAAAAGGTGTATTCCGATTTGCAGGGTTTTTTGCCGGGCCAGGTTAACATGCTCCCATCGAGGGAACTGTTCATGAATACTGAAGTGCTCTCCCGAAGTGAAGAATACCAGCAAATGCGTATGCATTTTTTAGAATGGTTGCATTCAGAAAAAGCTGGAATTTATGTGGCTCCGGCAGCAGCATTTGTTTCGAAAGCGCTGCCTCCCTCCCTTTTTAGGGGCCTGATTGTCAAGTTGCTGCCCAATCAGCGAATCGATCGCCAGGAATTACTTGCGCAACTGGTTGAAAGAGGCTATGAGCGGACATCAATCACTGAAACAGGTGGCCAGTTCAGCGCCCGGGGTGATATTGTCGATATTTACTCTCCGGGCGGCGGAGAGCCGGTCCGTATTGAACTTTTTGATGATATTATCGAATCTATTCGCCATTTTAATCCTCAAACTCAGCGTTCTACAGAAATGCTGGAACAGGCTACTTTTTTACCCGCTCGGGAATTGCTTATTACCACAGATGTTCGCAGCAGCGGAGAGAAAAAGATTAAGCGCAGCTTGGACAAGGCGCTGTCAAAACTGCGAAAGCGCGGGGAAACAGATGCATCGGTAAGGCTTAAACAGCAGGTAGGCCGCCACCTGGAACGACTGGCTCAACCGGATGGTCTCGATATATTAAGCAGTTACTTTCCTTTTTTCTACGGAGAGGGCGCATCGCTTCTTGACTATCTATCACCCGGAAATATGGTTTTTATCGAAGAACCGGCAGCTGTGGCTGAAAAAGGAGTAACCCTTCGCCGTGAACTGGAGGATTACAATAGCAGTGCAATGATCGAAGGTAAGCTGCTTGCTCCGGGTGATGATTTGTCGTGGAAAGAGGAGGAGCTGCTGAATCGTTTGCCCTGCCCCTTAATTGGAGCTGCTCTCTTTTCCGAAACAGGAGGTATATTTAAACCCCGCGATTCATTCACAATTGAAGCGAAAAGCGCACCTTATTATCATGGCCAGTGGGAGTTTTTCAACAGCGATTACCGGGGTTGGATTAAAGATGGTTACAGGGTATACCTTTCGGTTATTTCTGAAACGAGAGGCAGAGGCCTGCTGGATCTGCTTGCCGGGCAGGAATTGTCAGCGGTCAATAGCGGTGAGGATGATAGTGTAGAAGCTCCGGGGCCACTGCCGATTCTTACGGGCAATCTCGAGGGAGGGTTTATTGTTCCGGATTTAAAGCTGGCAGTTATTGCCGAGCAAAATCTTCTCCCCCGCAGAAAGAAAAGGAGGCGTTTCAAAAAGTATGGGGGGGTTCGCCTTAGTGATTATCGCGAACTCGCGGTAGGTGATTATGTTGTTCATGAGCAGCACGGGATTGGTAAATACCAGGGATTGAACACCCTGGAGGTTGGTGGGGCCAGGCGTGATTACCTGCTCTTAAGGTACAGGGGTACAGACAAGCTTTATATACCTGTTGACCAGGTTGGGTTGATCCAGAAGTATTCAGGTGGTGACGGGCTTGCACCACCTTTGCACAGCCTTGGCGGTGGAGAATGGCAGCGCCTGAAGAACAGGATAAACCGTTCGGTGGAAGAACTGGCCCGGGAACTGCTTGCACTATATGCTGCAAGGCAGGCCGTAGCGGGATACAGTTTTGGGCCTGATCATCCCTGGCAGCAGGAATTTGAAGCCAGGTTTCCTTTTGAGGAGACTCCAGACCAGCTGCAGGCAGTTGCCGATGTTAAGGCCGATCTCGAAAAGAATCACCCGATGGATCGGTTAGTATGCGGAGACGTTGGTTATGGTAAGACTGAAGTTGCGATGCGGGCGGCCTTCAAAGTGGTAACAGAGGGCAAACAGGTTGCCCTTTTAGTGCCAACTACAGTTTTGGCCCAGCAGCACTTTCGCACTTTCATGGAACGGTTTGAAGACTTTCCGGTCAGGGTGGCCCAACTAAGCCGTTTTGTTCCCCCCGCGAAGCAAAAAGAGTTGATTAAAGAAATTGCTGCTGGAAAAACAGATATTGTTATCGGTACTCACCGCCTCCTGTCAAAAGATATTCGTTTCCATGACTTAGGACTGCTTGTTGTTGACGAAGAACAGCGCTTTGGTGTCCGCCAGAAAGAAAAGATGAAACAAATGCGCCTGGAGGTAGATACTTTAGCCATGACAGCCACACCGATCCCGAGGACGCTTCATATGTCTTTGGCCGGAGCCAGGGATTTCAGCATAATCGATACCCCGCCTGAAGACCGCTACCCGGTGCAGACCTATGTCATTGAATATTCCGAGAACCTTGTACAGGAAGCTGTCCGGCGTGAACTTAAGCGGCAGGGTCAGGTTTATATAGTATTTAACCGGGTAGATCGGATCGGTAAATATGCTGAACGAATTCAAAAAATGTTTCCACATGTTTCAGTTGCCGTCGGTCACGGCCAACTTCCAGAAGCCTCACTCGCGCAGGTTATGGCTGATTTCCAGGATGGACAGCACCAAATCCTGATCAGCACCACGATCATAGAATCCGGTCTCGATATTCCCAATGTCAACACCTTAATTATTTATGAAGCAGACAAGTTTGGGTTGGCCCAGCTTTACCAGATCAGGGGAAGGGTTGGTCGTTCAAACCGCCTGGCCTATGCCTATCTCACATACCGCAAGGATAAAGTAGTTTCGGAAACCGCAAAGAAAAGGTTAAGAGCAATTAAAGAATTTACAGAATTGGGGTCTGGTTTTAAAATTGCCCTCCGCGATCTGGAGATCAGGGGGGCAGGCAATATACTTGGCGCCGAACAGCATGGTTTTATAGCCGCTGTCGGATTTGATCTTTACGCCCGGCTTTTGGATCAGGCGGTGGCCGAACTTAAAAATGAAAAGCGCGAAGATAAAGTCAAGCCGCGCCTTGAACTCCAGGTAAACGCTTACCTGCCTTCTGCATATATTTCGGCCCAGGACCAGAAGGTAGATTTTTATCAGCGTATATACAGTGCACTTGAACCTGAAGAACTTCAAGAAATCAACGAGGAGTTGGTCGATCGCTACGGTTCACCACCTGATTCAGCGAGACAACTTCTAAAAGTCGCAGAAATACGCGCTCTGGCCGCTAAACTGGGTGTGGAACTGATCCACCACCAGCAGGCGATTATTATAATGCAGTTTTGCTCCGGTAACTCTTTTGATTTTAACCTGTTGAAAGAAAAGGCTGATTTTAATCTTGATTATATCACTGTAACTAAACGCAGGCCGCTGACCCTTAGAATAAAAGGGGTCGGTAAATCAGCAACACTGCTCGAAGATATAAGCCTTTTACTGCAGAGATTCATTGTCTTCAAAGAGGAGTCAGCCGGTAGCTGCCGTATATTATAACTGTTATAATACTTTTTAGGATAATAACATTGAAGAAGGTATTTACTATTGTCTAAAAGCAGCACGGCTTTTGTAAAAGGAGCAACCATCCTCGCCGTTACCGGTATTATTGCCCGAATTATCGGGGCTGTTTTTCGGATTATCCTGGCGGCTATCCTCGGCGATGAAGGCATTGGCCTCTATATGTATGCTTACCCGATTTACTCCACCCTTTTGGTAATCTCTACTGCAGGCATACCGGTTGCTCTTTCAAAGCTCATGGCTGAAAATATTGCCCTTAGGGATTACCGGGAGGCTTTGCGGGTATTTCGTGTCGCCTTTTTTATCCTTACCCTGACCGGATTGGTTATTACCCTTGTCCTATTCCTGGGCGCTGAGTTTTTTGCCCAGGCAGTAGTAAAAGATATGGAGGCTGTCTACCCGTTGATCGCCATATCACCCGCTATTTTTTTCGTGACAATTATGGCGGCTTTTCGTGGATTCTTTCAGGGGCAGCAGAATATGATGCCAACCGCTGCATCACAACTTCTTGAACAGCTGGTAAGAGTCGCCTTTTCAATTTTCCTGGTGCTTTTACTCTTACCGGTAGGATTGGAGTTTGCCGCAGCCGGGGCGACATCTGGTGCGGCGGCAGGAGGTCTGGCCGGATTCCTACTGCTGCTGGTTTTTTACTGGCGGAAGCGGCACAGGTTTTTTTGCCTTGCAGAACAGCAGCAGGAACACCAGCCTGATCCGGTTGGCCGTATCATAGGCCGTATCTTCAGCCTGGCCATCCCGGTTACTATCGGCGGGTTGGTTATCCCGCTAATTTCATTGATTGACCTGGCGGTAGTGCCGAGGCAGCTGCAGGCTGCCGGTTTTGACCTGGAAACAGCACGCGCGCTTTACGGGCAGCTTACCGGAATGGCCGGGCCGGTGGTCTATTTCCCCAATGTAATTGCATTGGCCTTGAGTATTAGCCTTGTTCCTGCGATTTCTGAGGCTTATGCCCTGAAAAATAAAGTTTTGATCCAGGGTAGAACTGCTATAGCTGTCAAACTGACAGTTTTATTTTCACTTCCTTCGGCACTCGGGCTTTACCTTTTAGCCGAGCCGATAACTGTTCTTCTTTATGGCAATGCAGCAGCGGGGTATTCCCTTGCTTACCTGTCTTGGTCGGTAATTCCGCTTTGTCTTTATGTTGCGACAACAGGTTTGATCCAGGGTCTGGGGAAACCTATTATCCCTGCCTTGAATATGTTTTACGGAGGCTTGGTTAAAATTGCTTTTACCTGGTTCCTGACAGCAAATCCTTCCCTGAATGTTGGCGGGGCTGCCCTGGCTTCCGTGATCGGTATCGGAGTGGCTGCGGTTTTAAACCTTTACCATGTTTATCGTTTAACAGGCTGGAGTGGCCGGTTTCGTGAACTTGTACTCTTACCGGGTTTTGCCGTGATAGTCATGTCAGTCTTTGTTTATCTGTCATATAAAGGTATTTATAAGCTTGCCGGGCCTTTAATGTCGGCAGGTAGTTTAAATGCACTCGCTACCCTGGGTGCAATCATGATCGGAATGATTTCATATGGCCTGGCTCTTCTGCTTTCCGGCGGGTTGAGCAGAGAGGAACTGCTTATGATCCCGCTAATCGGTTCGCGCCTGTTAAATATGGTCGAACGCATGGGATTGATGAGAGCTTGATAATGGAGATGATTTTTTGTGGTTAAAATTGTAATTGTCGGTCTCGGTCCGGGTAACCCCGGTTGCCTGACCAGGGAAGCAGAACGCTGGTTGTCGGGCGGGCACCCCTTGTATTTCCGCACGATGAAACACCCATCTGCGCGTTTATATGGGTCCGGCAGCGGTAAGGTTCGATCATTTGATTTTCTTTATGAGCGGAGCAATGATTTTGAGCAGGTATACAGGATTATTACCGGCAAACTGATTAAAGCGGCCCGGCGGTATGGAACAATCTGTTATGCCGTGCCAGGCCACCCGCTTGTAGGTGAAGCAACCGTGGAGCGACTCAACAGAATGTGCCCCCGGCTCGATATTAAAATCAAGATAGTAAATGGCCTCAGCTTTTTGGAGCCTTTGCTCAGTTGCCTGAAGCTGGACCTTCTTAATGGTATTACAGTATACGATGCACTAGCCCTCAATCGACTCAAGGAACCCTGCCGTAATCATCTCATTATAGCCCAGGTCTACAACCGATCCCTGGCTTCCCGGGTAAAACTTAAGTTGTTGGAGCTTTATCCCGATAACTATCCGGTTAAAGTGGTAAGGGCGGCAGGAATGCTCAGTGAATCTGTATGGGAAACCCCTCTTTATAATCTTGACCGTAAAAACTTTTTCAACCATTACACTACTCTCTGCCTCCCGCCTTTCAATGCAGGCAGTATGGGAAATTTAATTGATATCATGGCAAGGCTGCGTGCTGCAGACGGATGCCCCTGGGACATTAAGCAAACGCACCGGAGCCTGAGACAATACCTGGTTGAAGAAGCTTATGAAGTGGTTGCAGCGATTGACAGCCGTGACGACGATTCTTTGCGCGAAGAGCTCGGTGACCTTTTATTGCAGGTAATATTTCATAGTCAAATTGCAAGGGAAGAAAACCGCTTTGATTTTAACCAGGTTGTTGATTCGATTGCAGAAAAATTGATCAGGCGCCATCCACACGTTTTTGGTAAAAGTAGAGCCGATAATGCTGCCCAGGTCAAGGTTATCTGGGATCAAATCAAGTCAGATGAGCGGAAAGAGGATAAGTTATCAGCAGTATTATCGGTCGATCATGCCCTCCCGGCCCTGCTCAAAGCTTACAAGATGCAAAAGCGTGCAGCCGAAGTGGGTTTTGACTGGCCAAGTGTTAAGGGGCCTCTTGATAAAGCCGGCGAAGAACTGGCTGAATTTGAGGAAGCCTGCAGGAACAAAGATCAGGCGGCAATTGAAGAAGAACTGGGCGATTATCTTTTTACTATAGTAAATATTGCCCGTTTTGTAAGAGTGAACCCGGAGATGGCTCTTGGCAAAGCTAACAGTAAATTCATTGAGCGGTTCCGTTATATTATAGATCAGGTAAAAGGGTCGGGCCGGCCGCTTTCTGACTTTTCCCTGGAAGAATTGGACAAATGGTGGGAAGAAGCTAAAAAAATCAGGAAAATGCATGAATAAAGAAGGAATCTTTCATGAAAGAGCGAATAAGAGAAATTATTAAGGGTTATTAACTATGCATGAGGAGGGCTTTAAAAGGTGAATAAATCTGAGTTGGTTGATCTGGTCGCAGAGAAAGCGGAAATGACCAAAAAGGACAGTGAAAAAGCGGTAAAGGCAGTATTAGACAGCATTACTGACGGTTTAGTCCGCGGTGACAAGGTGCAGTTGGTTGGTTTCGGAACTTTTGAGGTCAGGAGCCGCAAAGAACGTGAAGGGCGCAATCCTGCTACGGGCGAAAAGATTAAAATTAAAGCCCTTAAAGTACCAGCATTTAAACC